>JAZRTH010000870.1:0-11828 GCA_045651945.1 Thermoguttaceae bacterium | reverse complement strand
CTTCGGCGCTGAAATGTTCTCCACAAACATGAAAAAGACCATCTCCGAAGGCTTTGGAATCGACGCGTTCGACATCTACGGCATGACGGAAACCGGCGGCGTCGGCACGCTTGGGCAGGACTGCCCGGATCACTCTGGAATTCACGTTTGGGAAGATCATTACATTGTGGAAATTCTCAAGCCGGGTTCTAACGAAACATGCGCGGACGGCGAGCAGGGCGAAGTTGTTGTTACATCTTTGACTCGAGAAGCCCTGCCGGTTATTCGTTTCCGCACTGGCGACCTGTCGCGCGTTCTCAGCAGAGAAAAATGCGCCTGCGGTCGTTCTCATATCCGTATCGCCCCGATTACCGGTCGTCTGGACGACATGCTCATCGTTAAGGGCGTCAACTTCTTCCCGTCACAGGTGGAACAGGCCCTGTTGGAAATCCCGGGCGTTCACCCGCAGTACCAGATTATTATCGAAAACAATCACGGCGTCAAAGACGTTCACATCAACGTCGAGGCGGAAGAAGGCGTTACCGGCTACATGGTCGAAAAGAAGCTCAAGGAAACTCTGGGATTCTCGCCCAAAGGCGACGTTTTCAAACCGGGAGAACTTCCGCGTCAGGCGGGCAAAGCCCAACGCGTCTTCTTTGAAGAAAAGAACTGATTCTGGAATTACAGATTCAATTTAATAACCGCCTGCGATCTGAAAGCACATTTCGGACCGCAGGTTTTTAATTTACTCTGAATTTTATTTTCCCAGAAAAATAAACAGAACCGCTCCGACCATGCAGGCGCACGCGCCGACGTAGTTCCATCCCAGATTTTTATGGAAAACCATCACGTAAAACGGCGCAAAGACTGCCAATGTAATAACTTCCTGCATGATTTTCAAGTGCGGCACGTCTAACCCGTTGGCGGCGCCGATTCTGTTTGCCGGAACTTGTACCATGTACTCAAACAGAGCAATCCCCCATGAAACCAGAATCGCAATAATAAGCGACGAGTTACCCAGGAATTTTAGGTGCCCGTACCACGCCATTGTCATAAACAGGTTGGATATAATCAACAGTATTATTACGGTAAACAGGGGATTCATGGGTTATTAGGGATTAGGGATTAGGGAATGGGGAGATTAAGCTATTAGCTTCTAGCCGCTAGCTTCTAGCTTGTTTATTTTAGTTTCAGGCTTTAAAAATATCGCCGAGAATTACAAATGCACAAGCTAATGGCTAGTAGCTAATAGCTAGTAGCTTAATAAAAGGGCTAGAAGCTAAAAGCTTAATTCAAATTTTCTTGCCAAAAAATTTGCATATCTCCCCTTGTCAAAGCGTTCTTATAACGCTACAATATCCTATATCGGAAATCAAAAGAAAAATGATAAGCTCTCGCCGAATTCTCCTGACGACGTTATTATTAATTGCAGTCAGTCCGCTTTTTGGGCAGATGTGCAAGGTGGAATTGTCGTCCCCGACGCAAAGTTTGGGCATTCAAGGCAAGCAGACCGTTTTCGTTGAAGCAACGTTCTCGGAAACGTATCAAAAGAAAAAGACGGTTCTCGAACCCGTTCAGCGTCAACCGCTCAACGTCAGTTTTGTTCTGGACAACTCCGGTTCAATGTCCGGTCAGCCGTTGGAAGACGCGAAAAAGGCGATGCTCTCGATTCTCAATAACCTGTACCCCGGCGACGTCGTTTCGATAACCGTATTCAGCGATCAGGCGAAAACCGTGTTGCCGTTCGCTCAAATCGGCGGCGCCAACGCTGGTCTGCTTCAAAAGGGAATCAACAGCATCATTCCCGAGGGCGGCACCTGTTTATTCTCCGGCGTCAAAGCAGGCGCAAACGCCTTGCTGGCAAACGCCGGGACGAATTACGAAAACTGTCTGATTGTTATCAGCGACGGGGAATCGGAAGAAACGCCCGAATTCATGAACAACGTCGGGAAAAAGCTTCACGACGCTGACGTCCGGGTTATTTGCATCGGCTTGGATTACGACAACCCCCTGCTGGAATCGCTGGCGAAGGGCGCTCAAGGACAGTACCATCATATTGGTCAGGCGAACGAACTGGCGATGATTCTCATGACGGCTCTGGAAAAGTCCAACGTCGCCGCCTCCGCCGCGTTCGACAACAAGTTCATCCTGACGCTTCCACCCAACGTAACTCTGGTTAAATCCACCGCCAGAATTCTCGGTTCCAAAACGCTCCGGGACAAATCAACCGCATACTATTTTTATCGCTTCAGCTTGCCCGAAAAGAGCGTCTATTCCGAGCTGTTTGAACTGGAAGTTTCCCGACAACTCAAGCCCGGCGTTCCAATTGCTCAAATTCAGGTTTCATACATTGACGCGGTCGAAGTCGACCTGAAAAAGAAAGAAGCTCGAGAAAAGCAGGAAAAAGAGAACGGAGCCGCTGTTGAACTCGGCGGTGCAGTAAACAACGACGACGCCGATCCCGATGTCAACGCAATGGCAGACGACATTCTCCAAAAGCTGGAAATCAAACAGCAGCCAGACAACAACGGCGTAGCAAAAGCCGAAAACGATTTTGAGGAAGACGTCCTGGAAGAACAAGACGACAACGATTTTCTTCTGGACATGACCCGCATGACGCGCAGTACAGACAACGCAGATCTTGTCATTCCGTTTACGAAAGATAAAGTCTCGATTATCAATCCGGATTTCTATAACGAATGTCGGCTTCGCTGCGAGGTGGCAGCATACGACTATTTATACGTCAATGCCTGTCAGGGGTTAACAACCGTGATTAACGAACGGCTAAGACAGCATACAGCTAATCTCAACCGACAGCTTCTTCAGCCCGTCGTTCCGGAATCGGAACCGTTGCTTCGACAATTCAAACAGAATACCGAAGACCTCGTCCCGCTTGTCAAAACCATTCCCGCCAAAGCCGTTGGAAAAGGCGCGGGAAAGAAACCAGCCCGCCGCCCGGCGACAAAAAAGCAACAGGAAACCAGCTTGAAAGACACGCCGTTTATCGAAAAGCTCAACGTCTTCCGCGCCGATTTCCTCGAACAATGGCGCGACATGCGAGAAGCGCGAACCGCCAACAAGACTTCCGAGAAAAAAGAATAGTTCTGCCAACGGGTGGCAGGTATGTTTACGGGGGGCGGGTATTACCCGCCCAAAATAAATTAATTTACTTTTTTTCGCGGACAATGTCCGCTCCCCAGATACTACAGCGCTTTTGTCAGGATTTCCAGCAGCATGGCTTCCGTTACCGGCGGCTGGCAGTTGAGAACGCCGTCGGCGCAGAAGCTGACTTTTTTAACGCCCTTCACGATTTCCGGCAAGTCGGATTCTGTAACGCCCTTTTCAGACAGCCGCGTCGGCATGCCGGACTCGCCGATAAATCGTTTGAATGCGGCGATGCCTTCGTCAATAACTTCTGTAACAGTTCTGCCTGACGGCGAAATTCCCATCACGTTCACGGCAAACTGGAAATAGCGTTCTGGCTTGAACTGCTTCATGTAGTCCATCCAGCTTGGCATGACCAGACCGAGGGACGAGCCGTGGTTGATTTGATGTCGCGACGTGAGCACGTGCCCGACCTGATGCATCGGCGTCCAGGCGTCTCCGGGCGACGCCCAGCCGTTGAGAGCGCACGTCGCGCACCACATCAGTTCGCAGCGAGCGTCAGCGTCCGTCGGGTTCGCCAGCGCCTTGGGCAGATTGACGACGATCGTTCTCATCACGCCTTCCTGCCACGCGTGAAGCAGGTCGGACTTGGGCTGTCCATTAATATAGATTTCCAATACGTGAGAAATCGTATCGACCGCGCCGCACGCTGTCTGGAACGGGGGCAGAGAATACGTCAGTTCCGGGTCGAGAATCGCCAGTTTCGGGAACAGAAGCGGACTCCAAATATACGACTTTTCTCCCAGGGCGCGGTTGCTGACAACGGAACAGTTGTTCATCTCGCTGCCCGTCGCCGGCAAGGTGGGAATCATCACCGTCGGGAGCGTTGACGTCGGGGGAATCGCCTGAATGTTGTCGTGCCGGCTGTAGACCATGTTCCACAAGTCGCCGCCGTTGTAGTCAACGCCTGCGGCAATCGCCTTGGCTGTATCCATCGCGCTTCCGCCGCCAACGCCAACGACAACGTCCGCGCCGAAACTCTTCGCCAGTTCAACGCCCTGAGCGACCATGGCAATATCCGGGTTTGGCATGACCTCGCAAAAGCGCTGTTCTTCCACGCCGGCGGCTTTAAGCAGTTCCGACAGCTTATCCAGCGTCGCGGCGCAGCCTTTATCGGAATAGGAAACGACCAGCGCCTTTTTCCCGTACTGAGCAATCTTTTCCCCGGCTTGAGAAAAAACGCCAATGCCAAACAGGGCCGTTACGGGATTGCTGTATTCAAACGAATTCATTATTATCTCCTTTTAGTTGAGAGTGGTAAGTGGATTAAGCTATTAGCTATTAGCTACTAGCTTCTAGTTTGGTTATTTTATTGTCAGGCTTTAAATATTAAAGCTAAGAACCGCAAATGCACAAGCTAATAGCTAGCAACTAGCGGCTAAAAGCTTACACCATTCTGATTGCTTCTGCAAAGAACATGCTCAGAACGTGTTTGTCAAAATCTGTAATGACTTCAATGTTGGGTCTGGACGGGGACAGAATTCTCTGATCGAATACTGTCATGCCGGTCGTCAGTTCGCCTGAGATTTCAACATCAACGTGCAGCTTTTGTCTGCTGAACAAATCCGGATGCAAAATTGACAGCAACGCCACTGAACTGTTGACAAAAATCTTTTCTCGCCCCAGCCACTGACGATAATTCCTAAACAGGGCAGACAAGCTTTTTCGGAATCCAAAATCGGGATCGACCGCAGTAATCTGATTGATAACGTCTACGCCAACAGAAAAACGAGACGCAACATCAATTGGCACAAGGGTTTTAGTCAATTTAGACTGGAAGACTTCCTGAGCCGCGCGAGGATCGCAATACACATTGAACTCAGCGCAGGGCGTGATATTACCAACCGCAGACAGGGTCCCGCCAGAAATTACCAGATGCCCAATCAAAGAAGCGGCGCCGGGGTCAATCGTCAGCGCGTGAGCAATGTTCGTCAACGGACCCAGAGCGAGAACGGTTACCTCATTGGGATTGGATTTTATCACGTCAAGAATGAGCTTGGCGGCGCTGGGACGCTGAAGCAAATCCACAACCTGAATGCCAACGTCGCCCAATCCATCAAGACCGTTTAACATGGAACCGTCAACTGACAACCCGCCAAGCGGATCCTCTCCAACGCCAAAACGAGGTCGAGGACTTGGATCAATCAAATCCAGAATTGTATACAGGTTTTGTCCGGCGCGGGTTGAATCAACTTTTCCCGCTGACGACGTTACCGCCAAAACATCCAAATTCGGATTTCTCAAAGCCAGCCAAAGAGCCAGCGTCGCCTCAATCCCCGGAGACAAATCAATTAAAAGTTTACGTTTCATACCATTTTATTTTAAAAATTTCCCCCCAATCCTCACTCGTGCTTTATAATATAACCGATTTGCCAATGAAAAGCAAAGGTTTTTTTGAAAAATTTTTAAAATTTTGGGAAAAAAACGCGTCCTGCTCTGTCCAAAAGAAAGACGATTGTGTATAATAAGATATGGGCAAAGAGCGTTTGTGAACGTAAAAATATACTCTCATTAAATTCAGGTTATTTTGAAGTATTTTAAGTCGTTTACAAATATATACTACAAAATATTTTTTAGACTGTTACGATGATGTCAAACAAACGATTTGAAATTCGCCGCGGTTATACGCTTATCGAAATTCTGTTGGCAGTTACGCTTGGTCTGGTTTTGATGCTGGGCGTAGTACAGATGTTTGCCATGGTCGGCAACTTTGTAACTGGATCTCAGGGATTGATGGAACTGGATCAAAAAATCCGTTCTGCTCAGATCATGCTGCAAAACGACCTGGTTCGATACACAGCCAAAATGTCGGTTCCAGCAGATCTCAATTCAGGAGCGGGGTATTTCAGAATTGATGAAAACAGCTCAACCACAGTAACTACCAGTCCGGACACTCGTTTATCAGATTACTACAGCAACCTTAATGGCATTGTCGGCGATAACGACGACGTTTTAACGTTTACCATTCACGACCTGGATTCGCCCTTTATTGGCCGCAACGGAACTACTGTAGTCAATTCGCCTGACGCGGAAGTCAAATGGTTCGTTTATAAAGATACCGATAACAGATTTTCTCTTTACCGGAGCATTAACGTTCTGGATCCAACGGGAGCGCCCTCTAACGCCGTAACAGGCAACATCAAGCATGCGTCCTTGTCTGATTTGGCATTTACCCCCGGCGCAGGAGGCAGCGGACGAGGTCGAGGGGGCGCCGCCAATGAAACCAATTATCGCGTCAGCGTTTCCACATCTGACGCTAATAGCATTACCAACGCAGAACTCATTTTAGACAACATTATTGTTTTTGACGTCAAAGTTTGGGATCCTGAAAAGAAAGAATACGTTGACTTGGGCAAAGGGACAACCTTTAGCGCCGCGCGAGGAACCACGTTCGATACCGGAAGCCAGTTTAAGTACGCCCCAACGAACTTAACAACCGTTTCCGAAACAGGAGCTGACACCAATAAAGTCGTCAACGCTCCTAATCCGTCCAATTTCAGTCTTCCTAACGCCAAAATGGCGGGAATTACATTGCAGGGTATTCAGATTCTCGTTCGAACTTTCGATCCCACTTCCGGAATAATTCGAGACTTTACTGTTGAACAGGAGTTTATCACGCACTAAAAAACGATGCCAAAAAAGCCGTTTCGTCTCGAATCCGTTCTGAAATTGCGTCAGATGGAGCTGGATAACTGCCGGTTGGAATTGGCCAATCGGCAGCGGCGTTTAGATGAAGTTCAAACACAGCTAACGGATAAAGAATCTGAACTGACTGTTCAAAACGGGATTTTATCTGACCTGTATTCTGGCGGATCGTTTTCTCCAGACGAGCTGATAAATCAGCAGCGATTTTGCGATCAGATTCTCAGAACGATTGCCGCGCTAAAAGAAAAACATGTTCAATTATCCAACGACGTCGCCGTCCAGCAGGACGTCGTTACAGAAGCCTATAAAGAAGTGAAAAAGCTGGAAAAACTAAAAGAGAAAGAGAGTTAGGAGCTGTTAGCTTCTAGCTGCTAGCTTCTAGCTTGGTTATTTTGGTTTCAGGCTTTAAATATTAACGCTGAGAACTACAAATGCACAAGCTAATGGCTAATAGCTAGCAGCTTAAAAACTACTTCCCACTCCCTATTCCCTACTCCCTGTCATATATGTCCTACCTTTTTACCTGCTGTCAGATCGGAGCGGAGAAGTTCCTCAAGCATGAGCTTTCAGAACTGGCTCCGCAAGCGCATTTCGCCTTTTCCCGACCGGGCTTTGTTACGTTCAAATTTCCGGAAGAACGCCCAGCTCCTGAAGAGGGCGTTCCGAAAAGCATTTTTGCCCGTGCGTCGGGCGTGTCGCTGGAACGTCTGACGGGCGACGAAACAGAGCGGATTGCGAAAATCGTCAAAGAGCTGGAAGACGGGGACTATCAGGCGTTTCACGTCTGGTCGCGAGACGAAAAGCCCTCGGGCAAAAGCGGGTACGAAGTCGGACCGACGGAAGAAGACGACCGCGTTGCCAACCTCGTTCGCTCTGCCCTGCCCTCGTCTGTCAGAAATCGTTTGCTGATTAACGAGCCTGTCGTAAAAGGCGACCGCGTTCTGGATTGCACCATCGTCGACCCGGACGTCTGGATGACGGGCTTTCATCGCTCGACGTTTACCGCAACGTGCTATCCCGGAGGAATGATTAACCTCGTCATGCCGCCGGAAGTCGTCTCGAGAGCGTGGTATAAAATGGAAGAGGCGTTGATTTGGAGCGGGCTGCCGTTGGAACCGGGCGCGCGAGTTGCAGAACTGGGTTCGTCTCCCGGCGGAGCGACGCAGGCGCTGCTGTCACGCGGCTGTCAGGTGTTAGGCGTCGACCCGGCGGAAATGGCTCCGATTGTCCTGGCGAATCCCAATTTTCGGCACCTTCGAGGCAGAACAACCGAACTTCCCAAGAAGGAATTCCGTAAAATCCGTTGGCTGGCGTCCGACATGAACGTCGCGCCCAACTATACGCTCGACGCCGTCGAGGACATCGTCATGAACAAACAGGTCAGCATCCGCGGACTGATTTTAACCCTCAAGCTGGTCGAATGGGACTTGGCGTGGAACATTCCCCAGTATTTAGACCGAATTCGTTCCTGGGGATTCAACGTCATCAAAGCCCGACAATTACAGCACAACCGACAGGAAATCTGCGTCGCCGCGCTGCAAACCCCGTTCAGACGCAAAAGCTGAATTCAAAAAACGTCACAGAGGAAACGGCGAAGGAATTTTTTCGTCATTGCAAGAAAAACAGTTATCGATACAATAGAATTATGTTTGGTCCGATATTCACACGCGAATTGGCAGTATCTCCCGAACGGACAAAAATATACGTTGCCCGGTCGATTTACGCCGCGCTGTTTCTTGCAATCTCGGCAACCGCCTGGCTGTTGATAACCGGCTCTCAACAAATTCGAGACGTCGGGGATTTTGCGCGATTTGGAATTCGTCTGTTTTCCATTCTCGCGCCGCTGTCGCTGACGCTGGCGATGTTCCAGTCGGCTCTGCTGAGCGCGTCGTCCGTTTCTCAGGAAAAAGACCGCAAAACGCTCGACCTGTTGCTGCTGACCAATCTCAGTTCGTACGAATTAACCGTCGGGAAGCTGGCGTCGTCACTGCTTCACGCGTTTATTTTGCCCTTCGCAACGCTGCCGGTTTTAATGTCGTGTACGGTTTTCGGCGGAGTGGACGCCCAGCAGGCGTTGCGCGTTTTTGGTGTAACGCTGGCATCGTCGATTGTCAGCGGAGCCATCGGGTCAGCCATCGCTTTTCGCTGTGAAAAGACGTTTTTAACCATCAGCCTGACGCTTTTAACGCTTACCGCCTGGCTTATCGCCGGGGAGACGGCTCCGTACTGGACGTCCATTCCCGCCTGTAACGTCAGCCCATACTCCGCAGTTTTAGCGGCGGCAGAACCGATTCAAACCCAGCCGCAGACGAATTTTTATCTGTTTTGCGCCCTGGCGACGATTTTAATTTACACGCCTGTTATTTTACGGGTCAGAATCTGGAACCCGCCGCGGATTATCAAAGCGCCGGTTGTCGAATCGACTGCAGAGAACCCGGTCAACATCCATGCGGAAAACCTGATTTCCCGCCCCGTTTGGGACAACCCGATTTTATGGCGAGAAGTTCGCACCGCCGCCTACGGGAAACGGCTGTTCCTGTATCGGCTTGGATACCTTGTCATGGCGGGGCTTTGCCTGTACGCGGTTTTAAGTCAGAGCCAGACGGCGTCCGATTGCTTTTTCTACATCGCTCCGCTGGCGCTGTTGAGCCTCGTTTTGATTAACGCTCAAAGCGTAACAGCCATTTCCACGGAGCGTGACGGAAAAGCTCTGGACTTGCTGCTTTCCAGCGACCTTCTGCCGTCGGAATTCGTCTGGGGAAAACTGCTGGGCGCGTTCTGGAACTCCAAAGAGATGGTTCTGGTTCCGCCGATTTTGGTCGGCGTCGTATGGTTTTTCAAGTCAATTCCAGGCGAGTACGCCTTGTATTTAATAATCGGATATTTAATTTTAACCTTGTTCAGCGCAACGCTGGGGCTTCACTGCGGCATGATATACGCCAACAGCCGTCAGTCAATTGGAGTCAGCCTGGGCGTTGTCTTTTTCCTTTTCGTCGGCGTAGCAGTCTGCTTGAGAATGATGCTCACCTTTAGCGGCTCGTTCCAGGCGCAATTTCAACCCTTTTTAGCTTTGATTGTCGGTGGCGGCGCGGGGCTTTACGCCGCGCTGGGAATTCGCAACCCATCGTCAGCCATTGCGCTGGCGTCGTTTGGGTGCCCCTGCGCGACGTTTTACGCTCTGGTTGCGCTGCTGATGAACTACACGCTGGGCGTGTTTTTCGTCATTTGCGTTGCCTACGGTTTCGCCGTTGCCGCCATGCTCGTTCCTGCAATTTACGAATTCGATATTGTTTCCAGCAAAGCAGATTAGGCGCAATTACCATGACTGATTCCAACGCAACACAGCTGTTTACCCCTCATCAGTCCCCGTCAGATATATTCAATCTGTCGGCTGACAACCGGGATATAGACTTGCTCTGTGACGCCTACGACGACATTCTCAACCGCGGAGTTTCGGAATCCTGCGAAATTCTCCGCTTTGGAAAGAAGCTCGGCGCCGGCGGACAGGGCGTTGTCTATCGATCTCAGCGCAACGGGACGGACAACTTCATTCTGCCCGTCGCGTTAAAAATCTTTTCCCCGATTCGTTACAACACGGAAAAGGAATACCTCAACGCCATGAACCTCATGGCAGCCGTTACAACGCGAATCGCCCTGATTCAGCACGACAACCTGCTCAACGTTTCCAACTGGTCGCAGCAGCAGCAAATCCGTATCATGGAAATGGAACTGGTCGACGGCAAAGACCTTTCCACGATTATTCATCCCCGAACGCTGCCGTGGCTGAAAGAGCATTGTTCTCAAAACCGGTTTGAATCGCTCACCAACGTCGTTTTGGACTCCGGCGCCAAAAACCTGCGTTTCAAGACCGGCGCGGCTGTTACAATTATCAGCGAATGTCTCAAAGGACTCGGCGCGCTCCACCGGGAAAAAATCGTCCATTCAGACGTCAAGCCGTCCAACATCATGATTAAACGCACCGGTTCCGCGAAGATTATCGATATGGGGTCGGCGTATTTGCTGGACAACCTTCCCAAACGCCGTTCCTGTACGCCTGCGTACGCCCCGCCGGAGGTTCTGGACAACGACGAACCCACTGTTTTGAGCGACATCGCCTCTTTGGGATACGTCTTTCTGGAACTGCTTACCGGGAAATCGCTCTTCTCCCGGCAGAGCACGCATTTGCAGGAAAAGCGGTCAATTTGCTATCATATTGAACAGATCCTCGGCGAGCCGCTGTGTTACAATTCCGTCCTGGTCGAGTTCTGCAAAAAGCTGGTCGCGCCCAACCCGGCAGATCGTTTCCAGTCCGCAGACGAAGCTGTTACATCGGACGCCAACGGCGCCGCCGCCATTTTGCGCCAGCTGGTAAAAATGAACCTCGCCAGCGAGTATTCCAACGACCTGCGCGTTCTGCTGGAAGACTTGTCGGAAATGAACAACGATAATTAGCAGCCCTGTTCACGCGCTGCAAGACAATATTACTCAAGGAGAAAACTCATGACTTCATGGAAAGAAGCCGTTGATCAAGCGGCTCAACAGTTTGACCGTCCAGACGTCAACCTCAGCAAAAACCTCAGTTCACAACAGCGTCAGGACGAGTTCGGAATCATCGCTGACCTGTCCGACAAGCAAGTCCGTCAGCAAGCAATCGAAGACGCTAAAGAGATCCTGTACAAACTCGGCCCGAGAGACGACGAACGCAATTCTTCACAATACCGGTAATAGACCTTTGATTCCATGCCCCGGCGCAAACTGACGCCTGTCGAAAAAGCCCGCAGAGAAATCTACTCCGTTTCCTGTCTGGATATTCTCAACCATCAAAACTGGATGGCTCTCGCTCTGGAACAGGCCGAACAGGCGGCGCAGTCAGGCGACGTCCCCGTAGGCGCCGTTATCGTCAGAAACGGAGAGCTTATCACCGCGGCGGGAAACGGACGACAACGTCTTCAGCGTCCCACAGCTCACGCTGAAATTTTGGCAATCGAGCAAGCCTGCGAAAAACTCGGGACGTGGAACCTGTCAGACTGCGCTCTTTA
>JAZRTH010000869.1:0-2984 GCA_045651945.1 Thermoguttaceae bacterium | reverse complement strand
GAACGGATGACGTACGCAACGCTGGCAATCGCGGTAATCGGATTAAGCGCGACGATTTGGACGCTGTGCAATTCAGACGTCAACCGTCAAAACGCTGTATTGAGTTCGCTGTTCGGTATGACGTTTGCCGGCGTCGCGGTTTGGGCTGTGCGAATTGTCGGTCGATGGACGCTGGGCATGGAGGCTATCGGTTTTGGCGACGTTACGCTCATGATGGCGATCGGCGCATTTACCGGCTGGCAGGCGATCCCGATTATATTTTTCCTGTCCCCGGCGACCGGGCTGATTGTTGGCGTAATCATGCTGTTTTTCGGACAGCGTCACGTTCCCCTGGGGCCGTTTTTGTGCCTCACAACCGCAATTTGGTTCCTGTGTTTTGATTTGATTTGGAATTTTTGTCTGCCGATGTTCCTGCTCGGCGCGTCGACAGTTTTATTACTCCTGCTGGTCTGCCTGGCGTTGATGGCAGCGATGCTGTGGATTATACAGATTATTAAATTAAAGTGGTTACTCACCCAAACAAAGCCATGAAATACAATACTACGCTTTTACTTGCCGTTTTAATGATTGTAACGACTGTTGGCTGCCAGTCCGTTCCGTGGAAGAAGAACCCGCCGGCAGAACCGCCGGAGATGGCTGCGATGCGGAATCAGATTCAGCAGTACCAGGCTCGAACCAACGCATTGGAGGCGTCGAACTCGCAGATCAACATTCAATTGGCGCAGACCAAACAGGAACTCCTCAGCCAGCAGGAAGCCAACAAGCGAGGGAACGAATCCTACAAGGCGTTGGCGCAGGAGAACATTCAGCTTAAGAAGGAACGCGGCGAACTGATTGCCAAAAACAGCGAACAGGCGCAGAGACTCAATATTGTTGCCGGCGCGCTGAAGGTCAACGGAACGACGGCGATTGTTCCCAACAACACGGTTATTCCTATCGTGGATTTCAACGACGTTGCCGGCGTCTACGCTCGCCGCGATGGGCAGTTTTATCGCGTCAGCGTTCCGGTTGACGACCTGTTCGACAGCGACCAGACGACGCTCACCGAGGACGGGAAACAGAAAGTCGTGTCGATTGCTCAGCGGCTGGCGTCCAACTTCGGACAGCGTCAGTTCCGAATCGAAGGGCATACCACGCCCATTCAGGAAGTTTCGACCAGCGACCCGGCGATCAACACGCCGCAAAAGCTCACCGTCGCCCAGGCAACCGCCGTCTCAGACGCGATTATCGCCGCCAACGCGATTCCGGAAGAAAGCCTGAGCATAATGGGCTGCGGAACGTCACAGCCGATGGTGTCCATGTCGACGGCGCAAGGACAAGCCATGAATAAGCGCATTGAGTTTGTGGTCTTGCCGTAAGGCGAGCCGGGGTGCGTAAGCCCCCGGAAGAACCGCGCAGCGGTTCATTATTTTGTAAAATATCGCCATTGCGAAAAAACGGTTCCTGGCAAATCCCGGAAGAACCGCGCCGCGGTTCTTTATATTGTCAAGGGTGATACGCGGAGCGAAACGAATGGGATTATGCATCATTTATCCAACAACCAGCATTGATCCAGATTCAACCGGGGGCTTACGCACCCCGGCTCGCCATATCGCCAACCCGGAAGAATATCTCTCTCCGGCGGAAAAGGAGTACATTCAACAGTTGCGCCATCCGCAGGTTCGGCAGAACTGGATAGTCAGCCGCATTCTGGTCAAGCGTCTGACGGAACGATGTCTTGTTACATCTAAAACAGAAGAATTCGTCTATTCTGACTATACGGTCGTCTCCAAAAACGAGAACAACAAAGGATGTCAGCCGTTTGCTCTCGATAAAAGAGGGGAACGTCTGCCGTACTGGTATACGATATCGCACGTAGACGGTTGCGTTGCCGTGGGAATTGACTGTAACAATCCCCTCGGCGTGGATCTGTGCAAAGTCGGCGCGGTTGCAGCCGTTGTCGAACGCGGTTTTTATACAGAACGAGAAAAGAGTTCTCTTGCCGACGCTGCGCCGGACTTCCGCCCGGTTTTGTCGTCTCTGATTTGGGCGGCGAAAGAAGCGGCGTATAAACTCCTGTCGATTCAAACGCTCGAACCGTTCGTCCCAGCGCGATACGAACTCGCTAGCGTCGTAACAGAAATTTCGCCAGCCCAAACAGCCCCGTTAGACCCGTTTGGTCTGACGCTTGACTTCTCCGCGCCGCAATTCTCGAAACAAAAAGTCGTGTATACCGGAAAAGAGAACACGCTCTGCACGACAGTGCAGTTCTGCCGATACGAGGACGTCGTTGTCGCGCTGGGGCGGGGCGAGTAGAAGGTTCCTACGAGGCGTCCGCCGCAAGCGACCAACGGAAACGATTATTTGCAAACTCGCGGCAGCGCGGATTGGGAGCGGCGACTCGCCGCTTACTCGTACACAAACTTCACGCTGACTTTGCCGGGGGTTATGGCTTTCGCTCTGAACCAGTAGGCGCCCAGGGACGTCGGGAATTCCCACTTGAACGTCTGTCCCGGCTCGATAATGGTCTGATAGCTGTCAATCCAGAGTTCCTTGTCCGTCGCGTTGGCTTGAATCGTAATTGCAATCGGTTTGTCGCCATGGTTGACGATCTCGACCGTTTTCTTATCGTATCCGGCGCCAAGAAACGGGTCGGAGACGTCGCCGGATTGGACGTCCGACTCTTTCCAGACGTACCCGAACCCGCGGGGTTTGCCCAGCGTCCATAAATCGTCGACTGCGCCCGCCCAAACGGCGGCGTAACCATCTTCGGAACGAATAATGTGGCTGTTGAATTCCGGCGACGCCGAGGCGTCAATGCCGCCTAAAACGAGCAAGCCGCGCCAGGAGCAGTAGTCGTTAATAACGTACTCATGCGAGGCGATTGGGCGAATCTTGGGAACAGACCCGGCGTTGGCGGCGGGCAGTTCGTAAAACGTTCCGGCGCAGCTGAACAGGTCGCGTTCCGTTGCAACCTCTCTGTCCAGACGCAGGAAAATCCCGTC
>JAZRTH010000868.1:0-1004 GCA_045651945.1 Thermoguttaceae bacterium | reverse complement strand
CGTCAAGCCGCCGCACTCCCCGTAATTGTCACACTTGCGTAATTAATTCTCTTTGACGTCTAACTCTTTGAGCCATTGCGCGCGTAGAGCGGATCCAATATAGGACGGGTTCTGTCGGTCAGCCGACTGGTAATCGTCTATTGCTTTTTCATACTGTCCAGTTTCCTCTTCAACGCGGGCGACATTGTACATCGCAGCCGCCGTCCAGCAGCATTTAATCTTTACCATGCCATCCTGACTGATAATCAGACGGAAATATTCTTCCGCCGCTTCGTGGTTGTCCAGAGCGTCTGAAAGCAGCCCCAGCCAGTAGGTCGAAAACTGACCGGCTTCCAGGAAAAACTCCGGCGGGATTTGATTTTTCGAGGAGATGGCAAGGCGTTTGATTCTCTCCTCAGAGTATCGGCTGCGCTGATACCAGACCACGGCGCAGTCGTCGTCCTCGTTTTGCGGAGCGAGCGTTCCTTTGAGGTGCATAACTCGCGCCCGACGCAACGGCTTTTCACCGCTGGAATGCGACATATCGACAATCGTCTGAAGCAAAATATTGAAATCGCTTTGCCGCACCGGGCTAAACATCGGGACGGCAAAAGGCTGATTCCACAGCGTAACAGACGCGCCCGGGACAAGTTTTTCCAGCCGGGCTTTGACTTCAGACGGAGAAGACGTCAGACGCATTTTCTGTTCCCCGGTCAGACGGGTTTCCAGAATCCACATTCGTTTTGACAGCGACGTCGGATTGACGGGCAAATAATACTCGGCATTCTTGAAATCGTCCGGCGTCAAATAGTACTTTCGTTCTTTGTTACGAAAATCAGTAAACGACATCCGATTCAAAACCGACTCGTCAGCAAGAATCTGTTCCAGCGTTGCCGGAACAATTTTCAAACTCTTGTCCTGAGCGTCCGTTGAAAGCGTAACGCCATTCGGCGCAGGAATCGGCAGTCCGTATTCCGGGTCAAAGAAATAGAGCTTGTCCTCGGCAACCCAGGCAACCAACAGCC
>JAZRTH010000867.1:0-1107 GCA_045651945.1 Thermoguttaceae bacterium | reverse complement strand
AGGGAGTGAGGTTTATATTTTTGGTTCGCCTTCGGCGAACTGCGTAACTCCGCTCCCGTTGGTCGCTTCGTTACCGCCTTCCATTTCTTGCCTACTGCCTTAAATTACAGACCCATATTTTCGATAACGACTTCAGCTCCGGGGGTAAGCTGACGAATCTTATCGGCGATAGCCTTTTTATCGGCGCCTTTCTTCAGGCGGGCTTCGTACTGGGCGAGCTTTTCTTTGCGATGACGACGGCGTTTGATTTCCTTTTTGCGTTCACTGATAGGCATGGTAAATCCTTACAAAATGTTAATATGGTGGTTGTAGCGGGAGCCAGAAGGTCGGCGCGGGACGGATATATCCAGCAAAAGACCTCTATCTGACGCCTCTGAATTTTACATAGGACTATATATTAAAACAGATTTTTCTATTTTGTCAAGTACCTAGGGCGGCGAGGCGCCGCTCCCAATCCGCGCTGCCGCGCGAATCGTATTATAACCGCTCCCGTTGGTCGCTTGCGTTTCGGAGGGTCGACGTCCTCGTCGACCGCAGGCGTCCTCGCCTGCCAATGGAACAATGCCCCCAAAATAATCTCTTTGTCGACACAAAAACTTTTCCGGATCGCGGCAGTCCCCTGCCGCCGAAGAAAATCTCACGCGGAGACGCGGAGACGCAGAGGATGTTCGCGAAGTTTTAAAAACTATGCTCTCTTTGTATTCTTTGTGGTTAAAATTACTTTGCGAACTTTGCGGACTTTGCGTGAGATTTCTTCGGCGGGCGAGACGCCCGCAACCCGGAAAGGTTTTCCCTCAAAACTCCTTGACAATGAATTTTTTATATGTTATAATTTTTTGTAGTTTGTTAACTTCTTCTTCATTTCATTCCATTTTTTAGGACTACGCGTCCTTTTATCGCAGCATGAAACGTTCAATTAATCGCCGAGCTTTCCTTCAAGCCGCCGCTGTTTCCGCGCCGTTGGTTCTCGCGTCCCGCGTACTAGGAGCGGACGGACACGTCTCGCCGAACGAGAAAATCGTTCTGGGGATGATCGGTCAGGGAAATCAGGGTCGGCTGGATACGTCCTCGTTTTTAATGCTTCCCCAATGTCACATCGCGGCTGTT
>JAZRTH010000866.1:0-1747 GCA_045651945.1 Thermoguttaceae bacterium | reverse complement strand
CCGTTCCATACGCATATTTTGATTCGGGAGTTTGCCCCGCAGTTTTCTGAAAACGAACGAGTGGAAGCCCTCATTCACGAGTTGGGGCATTGGCTCGGCGCGGTTCACAATCCCGATCCGCACTGTTACATGAATCCGACGCTGGCGGAACGTCAATCCCGCCGCGCCGCTTACGTCAAAACGTTCAACCCGATTAACGCCCTTTTAATCAACCTTTGGGCTGACGTTTGGGCGAATCGCAAAAACGGGTTGATGAACATGTCGGATCAGCGCATTGAAGAGTTCATCCAGATTTACTCGTTTATGAGTCAAATTCCTCATACGGATTCCAACGCAGCGTCGATTGGAAAACTTCTAATGGTCGTAGCTCAGCAGGAAAAGGTTCGGCGAGAGCAGATTCGCCGTGCCATGGGCGTTGTCAAACCGGTTTTGACAATGCCGGACGACCTGGACGCCTACGCCTCAACCATTCCGGAAATGAACGAAAAGCCAGCGGAGACCGTTGCAGAGAATTCAACTCCTCCGAAAACGACTGCGCCTGAACCTCCTGTTACAAAGCCAGAACAGAACAGCGAGGTTGAAGTCGCTCAAAATCCGCCTGCTCAGGAAGAAAAAGAAGATTCTGTCGAGACGCCAGAGGATAACGCCGCGAATGTGGCTGTGAATAACGCACCGTCAAAAGATGAGGACGAGATTGTTCAAACCGAACAGCCGGAAGCGTCTTCGGATGCGATTATCGTTCCGTCCGATACAATGTCGGTCAACAAGGCGGTTCGATACGTCAGTCAGGAAATCCTCAACGCCATGGAAGGACAAGCTCTTGACCCGAACAGCAACGAGTACGTCAACCATATAATCCGTTCCGGAGCGGCGGCTGCGGCAAAACTCCCGGAAAAGCATCGCGTTCGCGCGTTTTTGGTTGCGATTGGAATGGCGATGGACATGTCCAATTCGATGAAAGTCCTGCCGATTGTCGGCGACCGCCTTAAGAAAATGGACACCTACGAGCTTCAGGTTCGACGTGACGAATTGATTAAACAGTCCAGCATCAATAACCGTTCAGACTGGTCACAGCATTTTGGCGTTTCCGCCGCATTGTCAGCGCTCATGTCGCCGGACGCCGCCCGACAAGCTGGTTTGATAAAGGAACTCAAAGACGAATCCACGCCCGGCAACGCCTTCGACGTTGGCGACCTCGCCGCCGACATGGCAGGCTGTGCGTTTGCTCAGCGGCTGCTCGACGGCAAGCTTACCCTTGCCTCCGTTGCAGATTCGTTTGACGTTGGAAAATGGATCCCAGACGTCAAGGGATACAAGCCCAACCTCAAAAAGCCGGACAAAATCATGAAAGACATTCAAAAGAAAGTTGACGAGATAATTAGGCAATAGGCAAGAGGCAGTAGGCAGTAGTTAAACTCCTCACTCCTAATTCCTAACTCATATAACCCCCTAACCCACCGATTTATTATGTTATCTTTAGACAGCGTATACCGCGCATCGTACGTACTTAAAGAAGTCCTTCGTTCGACGGAACTCATTCGCGCTCCGAAGCTCAATCCGGAAAGCGACATTTACCTCAAGCCGGAAAACCTCCAGATTACAGGGTCGTTCAAGGTTCGAGGCTCGTACTACAAGATTTCTCAGCTCAGCCCTGAAGAAAAAGCCCGCGGCGTTATTGCGTGTTCTGCTGGAAACCACGCTCAGGGCGTTGCGCTGGCGGCGACGCGTTCCGGGGCGAAGTCGGTTA
>JAZRTH010000865.1:0-2742 GCA_045651945.1 Thermoguttaceae bacterium | reverse complement strand
CGTTATTATGAACGCCAACGGTTCTTTTGACGTCGCAGAGAACAAGAATCTGACGCTTTCCGGCGTTGTTTCCGGCAGCGGTTCTGTTACAAAGACGGGAGCTGGTACGCTGACTCTTTCAAACGCTCCCGGGTGGACTGGCAATACAACGGTAAACGCCGGTACGCTTCAACTGGGCGCTGACAGTACGCTCAACAACCTTTCCGGAACTAATGCCGAAGGCGTACATGGAACTGTTGATTATGGCGCAACCAATTTGACGCTCAACAATACTGCCGATACAGAATTTGCCGGCGTTATTTCCGGATCCGGCTCTGTTGCCAAAACCGGAGCAAATACGCTGACGCTATCCGGCGCCAATACGTATACCGGCGCAACAACCGTTTCTGCCGGCGAGCTGGTCTTTTCTGGAAGCTCGCTTCCGGTTTCAGCAATGACGACAACCGGCGGAACGCTGGTTTTAGGCTCGGCTGGCAATACGATCGTCGCGCCAAACGGTTCGTCTTTCAAGATTTCAAGCGGAAACATTCGCGTAGACGGAAACGTTGAAATCAATTCCGGAACTGTAACAGTTAAAGGCGACTGGACAGGAAACGGCGACATAAAAGTCAATTCAGGCTCTCAGCTTCGAGTTACAACCAACTTAAGCTATGACAAGGGAATTACGCTCAACGGCGGTACGTTCCGCAACGCGACCGATGGCAGAACGGTAACCGTTAACGCTCCAATCAATGTAACTGCCAATTCTTTTCTTCAAGCAGGCTGGAGTGAAACCGTAACCTTAAACGGCGCATTAAAAGGCAGCGGCAATATTACAATTCCAGACGATTCCGGCTGGGTGATTTTCGCAGGTAACGGCAGTAATTACACCGGTTCTTTACTTGTCCAGGGCAAAATGAGAGTAGGAGCCTCGGGAACAGACGTCTCTGACAGCAAGGCTCTTATTGGCTCGAAAGAAATTACTTTTAACGGCGGTACGATTCAAAATAGCAATAACAACTTAACAATTACCAACGACATTAATTTGAGTTCAGAATCGTATTTTAAAGCTGGCTGGTCTAAAAATTTGACTTTAACAGGGGCTATTACAGGCAGCGGAAAATTCCACGTGCTTTCTGATTCCGGATGGGTGATTGCAGCTACAACCTGTACCGATAACTCTTTTACAGGAAGCGTACATACGGACAATGACAGCAACCCGTACGGATTGCTTAGATTGGGCGCTGACAATCCGTTTGGAGCCAATGCTGGCGAAGCAAGAATTTGGGGCACTTTAGATATGAACGGGTACAGCCAAACCTTTGCTGGCGTCGCAAATAGCGATAGCACTTCTTCCGGAACAGTTAGAGGTACAAGCTCTTCGGTATTGACTTTAAAACTGAATAATTCTGCCAATAAGGTTTTTGGCGGCAAGATTGAAAACGGACTAAATCTGGTATTAACCGGCGACGGCACAGGCGTCCAAACGTTAAAGCAGGCTCCTGCATATACAGGTTATACGAGGGTTGAAGCTGGTACGCTGATATTATCGTCCGGCGGAACTTTATATAATCTGTCCGGCAACGCCCTGGGGACTGTTAACAACAACGGAAAAGCAATAACGTTAAATAACAGTTCTACATCAGAGTTTGCAGGCGTTATTAAGGGCGCTGGTTCCTTGACCAAAACCGGCGCAGGAAAGTTGACGCTTTCCGGCGCTAACGCGTATACCGGCGCGACAACCGTTTCCGGCGGAACGCTCGTTTTGGCAAGCTCTGGAAGCCTGACGTCTAACGTAACAGTTGCATCCGGCGCAGCGTTTATCGACGGCGCCAGCTCGATTGCGTCCAACGTTACGATTAACGGCGGAACGTTCACAATCGGCGATACGAGCGCAGCGTCCAGAATTTCTATCGGAGATTTTGCTCTTACTGACGGAACGGTCAACTTTGACTTCAACAGCGCGTCCGCAGCAAACAATTTCGACAGCTTGACAACCGGCGCAGCAACGCTGACCGCAGGCTCTGTCAATCTTCTGTTTAACAATGGCGACGAAGCTGCGTGGTGGAACAATGCGACAGACAGTGGCTACGTTTTAATCAGTTCAACCGCGCTGACAGCCAACATGGACAACATTGCCCTTTTGATTAATTCGTCAGCTACTGAAAACTGGTATCTGGCTACGGCGGACAACGCTTTGGTTCTCAAAAAGACCGAAGGTCCGGAACCGCCGCCGGTTGTCGACTATTATTATCGCGCCAATTCAGAACAAGACCTTGCTCAAGACAGTTGGACTATTGACGGAACGGACAAACAGGGCGTCAAGTTTACCGAAGGCGTCCAAGACGCTGTTACGTATTCTGGCGATGTTAAAATGGACGCAGACGGCTCTGTTGAGGTTTCGGAAAACAAGAATCTGACGCTCGCTGGCGTCGTTTCCGGCGACGGAGAAGTTGAAAAGATTGGCGATGGTACTTTGACTCTTTCCGGCAACAATACCAATACCGGCAAGACGACTGTTTCTGAAGGAACGCTTGCTCTGACCGGCGACGCCGTCAAGGCAAACAACCCCATCGAAGTTGCTCAAGACGCTACGCTGGAATACAACGTTGCCGCCGGCGATTCCAAACAGCTGACGTTCTCAGAAGACGTTACCGTCTCCGGGGCTGGGGACGTCGTCAAGACGGGAGCTGGCAAGCTCAAGATTCTCGCGGCCGACGGTCAGTTTGAATCGAGTACGTTTGCCGTCAATGCCGGCGAACT
>JAZRTH010000864.1:0-2940 GCA_045651945.1 Thermoguttaceae bacterium | reverse complement strand
GTCCCGAACGTAGCGCTCTAGCCAGGCTGAGCTAAGCCCCGATAATTTCGGTTTCACTGTAAATACAGCGTCGGGAAACCTGAATGAACTTGCTATCTTGTTCAAACATTATGCGGATTATACCCCTTTTCCCTGAACTGTCAATAGGGGGGAGAGGGATTTTTTTCTTAACAGAGTTCGCTCAAATTGGGATTGCATGAAATACTACATAGATATTCAGGTTAATATCGATTAATATTGGGGAGAATTCGTCGCGAAGCGTCCTCCCCCCCAGAAGGGGCGGACTCAATCAGGAGGTTTTTTTTGAAAGATTTCGCCATCTGTAAACTAAAGTTGACAGTTATAGGAATCGCGTTTCTTCGATATGCGAATCTGTATTCATCTTGCCGATTTTTGCGACTCCGGATCGCTCAGGCTCCTTTTTTGCCTTTTACCCCCCCTTGAAATCTGAAATGAATGGAATATGCTAAAAAATGGTATTAGTATTATAATATTAATCCACTATTTATTGGCAATTGTTCTAATTGCCAAAGTCAGGAGCTTTTACGATCATAAAGTTTTTCAAAGGAGCTTTCCAGGCAAGTTGAACTATAATAGAAATTGGCGCTGAGTTCAGGGGTTCACTGTTTTCTCGCGATCAAATTGACAACCTTCCTGAAATAGTACGCCTCGCGGCTGCCGCACTCCAGACCTGTTTTACGCATTAAGTCTTTACTTTACAGGCAATGCGGCAGAAGACGCTATTCGTATTTCAGAAACTTCTGGCGCCAATGATTAATCGGAGATAAATAACATGCAAAATTCAACAGAAAAAGTTCATCATAAAATAGCGATTATCAATCGTGCGGTTTCCGGTTCTGGCAAAACTTCAATGATTCGTCATGTAATTGAAAATTTACGAGCGCGCGGGTTGTCAACAGCGGTTTGTTCGACTGACGAGTTTTTTATGAGGGATGGTCGATATGTTTTTGAATTGGAAAAACTCAATGATTACCATGCTCAGAATCAAGCTAATTTTATTGCTGAACTCGAACGCGGTACAGACGTCGTAGTTTGCGACAATATGAATCTTTTACCGTGGCAGTCGCAACCGTATACAGACGCCGCTCGAAAGTACAACTATCGCATTCTTTTTCTGAATTTCCTTCCTTGCGAACTGGAAAAACATCTCGCATCGCAGATTGTTACTCCAGAAAAGCCTGGCGCTCTGGGACTGTCCAAAGAGATCCTGGAACGTTTTATCCAGAATTTTTATGACTATAATGACCTGCTTGATCGAAATACCGTTCGAGATGTCAAGCGCCATCATGTTTTCATCTGGAACTATGTTGATAATGTTGCAATGGATACAGGAGAACTGGCGCCTTATTATGATTCCGATGCGGTTATTACGATTCGCAGCGAAGAATTTGACGAGTTCAAAACAACGCTTCCAGACTCTATATTACAGATGATGACCGCTTCAGACGATGAATTGAAACGAAGTGGAATCAAAAAACATTACCTTCTTACGTGGTATGGCATTACCGATTTACGCGCGTCATTAGGTTTTGAACCGACTGACGGCCCTGTATTAGGGGCGTTGCGGACAGGACGTTTTACAGACGTTATTCTTTTAGGATATACTAATCCGAACAAACCTAAAGACGTTTTTTCTGACGCCTTGCGACAGGAATGGGAGACTCTTCGCGCTCAGCCGCTAAAAACCAGACTTGAATATCCTCGTAACAAAGTTCAGGTTATTGTTGACGCGGTAAGCAATACGGAAAATGGACACGCTATTTTTCTGAGTTTTATTAAAGCGGCTCAACTTCCGGTGCGCATTCATTTTGTACCGCAGTCATTGTCTGATCTTAATGACGCAAGGGCAATTGACGAAGCCGCTCGGGCGGCGTTGCGTCTTGCGTTCTCGGATGAAGATGAAAAGGACATAACTTGCTTTCTTAGCCCCGGCGCTCCGGTAATGGCTTATACCTGGGGCATGGTATCGCGAACCAATCCGCAGCTTAATCTGCGCGTTATTGCAAGCTCCGACCCGCGCAAACCGCCTGAGGAAATCAATCTTCCTCAAGACTTAATATTCCCTTTTATCGAGAATAAATCATCTACGCCTACAGAATTTGACGTTGTAATTCATCTGCTTGGAACAGATACAAACATACCGCAGTATTTCAGTATCGTTCAATTCCCCGTGCAAAAACATTGGTTTATTACGTCGCCGGACTCACAAAAATTGGCTGGATTGAAACGTCTTCTTCCTCCAGACTCTACGATGGATATAAAATATGTGGATGCATTTAATCCCCAGCATTCTCGTCAAGCTATTGAGTCCATTACTCAACAGCTGCCGTCTTCAACTCGAATCGGAGTTGACCTGACCGGAGGCACCAAGTTGATGTTTGCTGGCGCGTTAAGCGCATGCAATGAGTTTATTAATGTTGAACCGTTCTATTATGACATAAAGCAGGGCAACATCACTTTTATTCGGACGGGCGTCTACATGCCGTTCAAAGGCGTCAAAACGGTTGACGGTTTTTTCATTGCCAGTGGTTTTGACATTTCTAAACGGGGATACTGGGAGGACAATCCCGTCCGAGAGGAAAGAAAAGAAGTTACCTTAAAACTTTGGGAGAATCGCAACCTGATAAAAAATCTCTATCGTAATAGAGATTTTCGAGCATATAAAGTTCCGTATGGAAAACCCAACCCGCCGTTTAATTTTTCATCAAAGGGCATTAACGTATCATTAAATGGACGTAAAGCGTCGTTAAGATTAAACGGAGAATCCTTGCCGGTTCCGGATTGTGAGGATTTCGCTTCCTATTTAGGCGGCGGATGGTTGGAGGAATACGCCTATTTGTATTATTTACCCAAAGTGAAGGACGGAACGATTTTTGATTTGAGAATTGGAGCGTCCATCGTTCGTTCAGAACAGGTTCT
>JAZRTH010000863.1:0-2991 GCA_045651945.1 Thermoguttaceae bacterium | reverse complement strand
CCGTGGGCTGAAGCCCACGGTTACAAGGGTTGCGTCCTTTCAGGACGCAGTCTCGCTTCTCATCTTTCTCTATCTTCGCCGAAATATTTGAGCGCTCCCGTTCCCTATTTTTCTCCTCCCCCCGGTTGATGTTTTCATGTTTCTTTGATATAATTATAGAATAAAGTAATTATTATGGAGATATATACCCATGTCAGAAACGCCCATGAAAAAACAGGCTTTATTAATCGGAATCAACGAATACCAGATTTTACCAGAGTTGAAATACGCCCGGCAGGACGCGGAAGCCGTCGCGGACTCGCTCAAGCAGAACTACTGTTTTTCTGACGACGAGGTTATGCTCTTAACCGACGCCAAGCCAGGACTATTCAAACCGACAGACCGATATCTTATTCAGGATCACTTAGATAAACTGGCGAACCAGGATCTCGACCTGTTTGTTTTCGGATTCTGGGGACACGGTTTGTTTCGAAACGGTCAGCGATATCTCTGCCCGATGATTGTCAAAAGCGACAGAGCGGAACGTCAAGGATTGCCATTTGACGAGCTTCAGGAACTACTTGCTAAAATACATGCGAAAAATACGTGTCTGATTCTGGACTGCTGCCAAACGGTTCACGACCGGGGCGAGGCGGAAACGCTTACCGTTGCAGAACAGACGTCTTTGGAAAACATCGCTCGAGACATCGTTCTGAGGAGAAAAGATCAGATTCCGGATTACAAGTCCAACGTGGCAATTCTCAACTCCTGCAAAGAAGGACAAAGCGCCTACGAATGGGACGCTCGTCAGCATGGTCTGTTCACAGCGCACCTTCTCGACGCGATGAAAAAGCGCAGCAACAGCGTCATGCAGATTGCCAGCTATATCAGCTCCAATATCGAAAAGACAGCATTGGAGCTGGGCAAGGAGCAAACGCCGTTCTATAAACTGGAAGGCGATATCGTTTTGCCGGTTGAAACGAAATCGACGCCGCTTGTTACCGGGGACGTCTTTATTTCGTATCGACATTGCAACGCCGACCTGGTCGCCCCGATAGAAGCGGAACTCAAACGCCGCGGCATTTCGTATTTTATCGACCGCGTTGGGGTCAACTACAGCATGGAGTATTCTACTGTAATTGCTCGCGCGATAAAAGCGTGTAAAGTTCTTTTGGTTATGTGGACAAAAGAAGCTAATGATTCTCCTGACATGCTTCAAGAAATCGTAGCAGGATTACAACTTAAAAAGAAAGTTCTTCCGTATAAGCTGGGAACGTTCGACGTTACTGAACATGACGCTCTTTTTTTACAGCTTTCGCCATTAAGCCGCTGTGAAGCTATAACCCCAACGCCGGATTCAGTAACGGAACTGGTTAATCGGATTCAACAGATTTTAACGGGAAGCATGCCTGTACATGAGCGTCCGACATTTAATATTCCTGAAAAATCAAATGACGCAGTTATCCCAAAAACAATAATTGAAGACGCTAATGTAACCGTTACTCCATCACAAAATGAACAGATTCCGTCGAACCAGAATAAACAACCAGGTTATACCAGCTGGTCTTCTTTCAAGTTGGACACAACTATCGTAAAATATATTGGCAAAGAAACGAAAGTCGCTATTCCCGAAGGCGTAACGAAGATTGAAGACCATGCTTTCAAAGATTGCAAATCTTTTACGTCTGTGGCAATGCCCAAAAGTCTGGCAGTGATTGGTTGGGGAGCGTTTGAAGACTGTAGTTCCTTAACTTCCGTCATATTGTCCAAAGGCGTAACGGAGATTAAAAGTTATGCGTTCCATAACTGCAGCTCTTTAATGTCAGTAGAGATTCCAGAGGGAGTGGCGGAGATTGGAGAATCTGCGTTCAGGGGTTGCAGTTCCTTAAAGTCCGTGGCAATTCACAATACCGTGGTAAAGATTAGAAGTAATGCGTTCATGGATTGCTGTTCCTTAACTTCAGTGACAATACCCAAAGGCGTGAAAGAAATTGAATATGGAGCGTTCTCTGGCTGTAGTTCCTTATCCTCCGCGTCAATTCCGGAAGGCGTAACTGATATTAGATGTCGTGCGTTTGAAAACTGCAACGCCTTAACATCCTTGACAATTCCTCGCAGTGTAAAGAATATCGACGGTCAAGCATTCATCGGCTGTACAGCATTGAGGGGCTGGCAGATTTCCTTAACGCATCCTTATTTCAAAAGCGACGGCGTTTGTTTGTTAACAAAAAACGGAAAAGCGCTGGTTGTCTGTCTTCCATCAGCGTCGGAATGTCAAATTCCTGCAGGAGTAACAGAAATTGGAAGTCATGCGTTCCATGGCTGCATTTTCTTGTCTTCCGTGATTATTCCAAACAGCGTGACAATAATTAAATCTGAAACATTCAGAGAATGCAGTTCTTTAAAATCTATAACAATTCCAGAAAGCGTTACAGAGATTGAGTTCAATGCGTTTCATGGCTGCAGTTCCTTGGCGTCCGTATCAATTCCCAAAAGCGTAGCGGTGATTGGAAGCTATGCGTTTTATGACTGCATTTCCTTAACTTCCGTGACAATTCCTTTAGGCGTGTCGAAGATTGAATCTCATGCGTTCTCTGGCTGCAGTTCCTTGACGTCGATAACAATTCCTGATAGAGAGGTTGAGATTTGTTACGGCGCATTCGATGATTGTCCGAAATTAACAATCTGTGCGCCCGAAGGGTCAAAGGCTGAGGAATACGCCAAGGAAAATAAGATTCCATTTCAGGTTAGTTAGAGATTCGGGAAACGATCAGGGGTAAGATATGAATAAATTTTGACTTTATCAACATTTTACGTCTGTTAATTGCAATAATTGTAAATCAGGCGTGCGTTTATCAGATAACTGATTTTTTCTCCTGTTTAGAAGTTTTCACTGACATTAAAATCACTCAAAATATCATGACAATCAAGATTAACATATCCGGTTTGACAGCGTTGAGAAAATCGTTATTGACGTTCGCGGCGGCGATGGGCGTTTGTCTCTTCGCGCTG
>JAZRTH010000862.1:0-3476 GCA_045651945.1 Thermoguttaceae bacterium | reverse complement strand
CGGTGTGTTCAAGATTGGGGGGCATGAAATCATATAGTAAGGAAAGAGAACGCAGAAACCGCAGACTACTCGCAGAATACGCAGAAGCAAGCGTCCATGTGTCAACTACGCCCGATTCTCGGGCTATGACACGATGTCCGCTTGCGATTTTAAAAATATTTTAAATCGGACGGGAATCGTGGCGTAGCTAACGTAGTTAGCGTCGTCGCCACATTCCCAGTCCGTCTGCGTTCTCTGCGAGGAATCTGCGTACTCTGCGTTCAAAAATAAAAACAGCCTGTATTCGCAACCCCAAATTTATCGCACTCTTTTATCCTCTTTATACAAAATCCCTCTTTCCAAAAATGAAATAATATGTAATAATAGAAAAAAGATTTTTTAACGACAACCTAACCCCATTTAATACCATGTCTGAAAACGATAAGCCCCAGTACGACCCGTTCGCCGTTCCGGAAGGATACGATCCCAATGCAGCTCAACAGCAGCAAACGCTTCCGCCGCCGGAGCCGTGGTACAAGCGCAATCCCGCCATGATGAACTTTGTCGCGCTGACAATTGCGATTATCGCAGCGGGACTGTTCGTCTATTTGCCGCATTATCTGAATCGTACAAAAGGCGCCGATTACCCTACTATCGGTTTCCCTGCCCCGGTATTCCAAATTGAACCGCTTAGCGACAACGATGAACTCAAGCCGTTTACCTCGTTCAATCTGGTGGGGAAAACGACTTTGCTCAACATTTGGGGACCGTGGTGCGGACCGTGCCGGCAAGAACTGCCCCACATGTTCGCCCTGAGCAGCGAGCTGTCCAAAAATCCCGATTTTCAGTATGTCAGCGTTGCCTATCCGCCAGACTTGGCAAACGGATTTGAGGGCGAAAGAACCGTTGACGGCAAACTCGTTTTGCAAATCAATTCGGATATTAAAGAGCAAAAAGACATGTTCCAAAAGATGGCTGTCGACGCTGCAACCACCGCGGGCTTTTCCGGAAAGGATATCTATTGGGATCCGAATGGAATCCTGGCGAACGCTCTGTTTCAGTCGTTCCCGGCTGGAAAACAGCGGGGAATTGCGTTCCCGACTACAATTTTATTCGACAACAATAAGATCATTCGCGCCGTCTGGGTGGGATACACGCCGGGGCTGGAAAAGCAGATAGAAGCAAAAGCCCAGGAACTGCTTAAACCGACTTTGGCTCAATAACGCTGTCAACCAGAGTCCAGAATTCTTCCTCGCCGGACAGAAACTCCATGTCGATTTCGATTCCATAAACCGGAATCGGCTCCTTCGCCAGGGCGGGAGACAGTTTTACAAAATCTTTCATCGTACATACAACCGCGTCGGCTTGAACGTTGTCAGCCAGCGCGGTTATTTCTTTTTCGTCGGTTTCATTGTACAAATGATGATCCGGATACGCTTTGAACGCTGCAATGTTACAATCGAGAGATTCAACCGTTTGACGAAACGCGTCCGGATTTCCCAAGCCGCAAAACGCCAGTACCCGTTTCCCTGCCACCATTGACAGCGGCTCCGTCTGACCGGACAAGCGCCTTAGAACTCCCGGTCGATGGCACGCACGAGACAATATCAGGTTTCGATTGTAACTCAACACTCGCTGTTCAATCTGTTCTAATTCCGATTCTGTTACCCGGTCGGCGCGAGTAATTACAACGCAATGCGCTCGATGCAAAGAATAGAGCGATTCCCGCAAAAAGCCGCGCGGGCAGATGCGATTGTATCCAAACGGATTGAGAGCGTCGACGAGAACGATGTCAAGCTGTCGCGCCAGTCGCCGATGCTGAAAGCCGTCGTCGAGAACAATCAGCTGAGGTTGAGACGATTCCTCTAAAGCGCACAACTCAGCGGCGGCTTGTGCGCGGTTGGGATTCTGAACGTAAACGCAGTCTGGGATTCTTGTCGTGAGTTCTTTTCCTTCGTCGTTGAGTTCGCCGGGCTTGGCGTGGTATCCGCGGCTGATAATCGCGGTTTTAACGCCACGATTGACAGCGCGTTGAACGACGGCAGCCGTCAAGGGCGTCTTGCCGGTTCCGCCCATGGTAACGTTTCCGACGCTGACAACAGGAACGTCAACTCGTCGCGCCGCGCCGGGAACGAAATTGTACCAGCAGTTTCGCAGCGCAACAGCGGGAGCGTACAGAGCTTCCAGAACCGTCAGTCCCGCTCTTGCCGCCAACGCAGTTACGCCTCGCGCTTCGCCAGAAACAATCTCTCGATAATCCATAGCGCCTATTATACCGCACATCCCAGAAATTGGAAGAGCAATCTGGAAATACGATAAATCGCGGGTTGCGAAATAGGTATTTTTAAATTTTGAACGCAGAGTACGCAGACTCCTCGCAGAGAGCGCAGAAGCAAGCAGACATGTGTCATCTACGCCTGATTCTCAGGCTATGACACGATGTCCGCTTGCGTTTTAAAAATAAATTAAATAAATTTAAAAATATTCGGACGGGAATCGTGGCGTAGCTAACGTAGTTAGCGTCGTCGGCACATTCCCAGTCCGGCTGCGTATTCTGCGAGTAGTCTGCGGTCTCTGCGTTCTCTTTAAAACCTTTATACAACCAATAATATAAAGTGCCCTTCGATTGTCCCTTCAAAACCTATTGCACAAATTCTGGAATACGGTATAATCGTAGATTATGAGTCATCGATTACCCCCCTGGTTGAAAATTCGTCTTGCTCCCGGCAGCGGGCTGGATCAGGTTACCAGCCTTCTGTCAGAACTGAAATTGACTACAGTCTGCGACGGGGCGCATTGTCCCAATCGCGCGGAATGTTTCCAGAAACGAACGGCGACGTTTATGATTCTCGGCGACCACTGCACGCGCAACTGCCGCTTCTGCGCCGTTGAGCCGTTCCCGGGCCTGCCGATGGCTCCGGAGCCGGACGAACCGCAGCGCGTCGCTCAGGCGGCGGCGCGGTTGGGTCTGAAATACGTCGTCGTTACCAGCGTTACGCGAGACGACCTGCCCGACGGCGGAGCGAACCATTTCGCTCAAACGATTCGGGAAATCAAGCGGCTTCTACCCAACGCGGCGGTCGAAGTACTCACTCCCGACTTCAAAGGGAATATCCCGGCGCTGCACGTCGTCTTGGAGGCGGGCTGCGAAGTCTTTAATCATAACATCGAGACGATCGCCCGGCTTTATTCAGACGTCCGCCCGCAGGCAAACTATCAGCAAAGTCTGAACGTCCTTTCCGCCGCCGCAGACTGGATTAAAGCCAACGATTTAGTTGGAAAACGATTCGTCAAAAGCGGTCTGATGGTCGGACTGGGCGAATCGGACGACGAAGTTGTCGACCTGATGAAAGACCTGAAACAGGCGCAAGTCGACATCGTTACCATCGGACAATACCTCGCGCCGAGCAAAGAGCATTTTCCCGTCGCCCGCTATGTAGAACCGGCTGTCTTCGACCGCTGGGCGGAAATCGGGAAAGAGATGGGATTCAAGTCCG
>JAZRTH010000861.1:0-17353 GCA_045651945.1 Thermoguttaceae bacterium | reverse complement strand
CAAACGGCGTTCCTGTCCGCCCGGCGCGCTCTGGCAATGGCAAAATGCTATCCCGCCGGCAGTCCGGAATATTCAGACTGCGTCGTTCAGGCAGTCGCGGAACTCAAACCCCTGGGGGCGATTCCATCTACAGATCCTCTTTGCTGGCAGGCGCGATTGCTTCGCGTTCGAGCTGAGAGGATGTCCGGCGATACGCAAGCGGCCCAAAGCGCGCTGGAATTCATGTTAGAACAGCAAAAGCCGCCAACGGAATTGCTTCTGGAATTTCAGGCTGAGAAATTATATACGCTCATGTCTGTCAACCGTCCCGACGCGATTAAGACGCTGTCCGAACTGGAACGTTCTCTGGGCGATTCGTTTTCCAATACAGATTCGTCTGACGATGCCGCGCATTTAGCGGTTCTGGACGCTTACGTAACGCTCGAAAAAGAGGCGGCGGCGCGGGGCGACAAAAATGAGCAAAAAAACTGGCAGAGCAGGGCAACTCAATGGGCGGAAAAAATGCGTTTGTACGACAGAGGCTTTTACGCCCGAAGCGCTCAGCAGGTTTTGGCGGCAATGGCGGTTAAAAGTCTGGAAGAAGATTCTGGAACCAAGGACGCGACAAACGCTCAAACCCCTTCCACGATTGCCTTAGCGGCGGAAAATCTGTTCAGAGAAGGACAAAGCCAAAAAGCAATTGACGCTTATCTCAAAGCGGCGGAAAAGGAAAAAGAGCTTTTGTCGTCCTCTGCAAACGAGGAAAACGTTTTCAAGTATCAGTACGTTGCCGCTGCGATTGCTCACAAGCTCAACGACCACGATCAGGCGGCGGCGCTGTTTCGTCAGGCGGCTCTCGATAATCCCAAGAATCCCAAAGCCGCCTCAGCGTTCAAAACAGCTCTGTTTCATGCCGGGAAACTGGTCGACGTCAGTAAGCCTGAAACCGTTGACCGTTATTCCGTCATGCTGGACGAATATCTCAAGACGTTCCCTGACTCGCCGGACGTCAATTTGATTCGTGAACAAAAACAGCGTCTTTCCGACGCGCTCAAGGCTGTTCCCAAGTCGCCGGCAGAGCGGCTTTTAGAAGCGCAAACCGCGCTGAAAGAAAACCGTCCAGAGGACGCAGTCGCGCTTTTCTCCACGCTGGCTAAAGAGTTCCCCAATGCGGAGGACGTTCAGACCGGTTTTGCAGAAGCGCTGTCGGCGGCGAACGCTGACCAGGACGCCTTGGATCAATGGAGAAAAGTCGCTCAAAACGTCAAACAGTATTCCCCGCAATGGTATCGAGCCAAATACGAAGTCGCCTCCCTGCTTGTTAAAACAGGACAGAAGGATAAAGCAGCGGAAATGGTTCGTTTGCTTAAACTTCTGCGTCCGGACTTGGGCGGCGCGGAATGGTCTGAAAAATTTGAAAAATTGCTCATAAAATAAAAAAAAGAGTCGAAATTGCTCTGGATTTATTTGTAATAATTCGGTAATATGGGTTCACTGTTAGTAGCGAGTTGCGAGAATTTAACTCTTCACTCCTCATTTCTAACTTCTAACTCAAAACCAATCAGACCTAACCATTCCTAATTATTATGATGGAAACATTACGCATATTGTTTTCTGCCGCATTCCTCGTCATTGTGTTTTTTTGCGCGTATAATTACGTCAATTCCTCGGCAGACGACCGTCAGAATTCTATAACCTCTTTTTGGGGAAACGACTCTGACAAACAGGATGACAATCAATCAGCGCCGGCTGACAACAATTTCCATTTTGGTCCATCGGATTCTTTTGCAGCGTCCCCTGCTCAGAGCGCTCCGAATGCTCAACCCGCTCCGTTTGACAACGCAGCTGACGAAACAACGCTGCCGTTATTGCCGTCAGAAATACAGCCCGCTTCGCCGTCCGTGCCGTATGGTTTTTCCGCTCAACCGATAACAGATAACGTTCAGCCGAACATAGACAGTTCGCCAATTATCGAACCGCTGACGCCAGACGCCGCTTTGGATTCAAACGTTGCGCCAATCGATGCGCCTGCGCCCATTGCGCCAATTGACCCCAACAGCGGTTCTGACATTATTCCCGTGTCAGCGCAAACAGATATTAATAATGTAACGCCAGTTCAGGACAACTCAGAACGCGCCGCCGTTGCAGCCTTTATAGAAGAAGCCCATCAAAGAGTTGCCAGAGGGGAAATCCTCCCGACCCTGTTCAAACTGAGTCAATATTATAATGCGCCTCAATTCACCCCGGAAGAAGCCAAGCAGGTTCACTATATGCTCATGCAGCTGGCGGGAGAGGTCATTTACCTTCATCCGGAAAAGTACTTCAATTTGTACACGGTTCAACCGGGAGACACAATTACTTCAATCGCCGGTCAGCACCAGGTGCCGTGGCAGTTTATCGCTAAAATCAACGGAATGACAGCGCCATATCACGTCAATCCAGGCGAACAGCTTAAAGTTGTACGCGGTCCGTTCAACGCTGAAATTCATCTCGACAGATACGAATTGACGCTTTGGCTGCCAGTTGGAAATGACGCCAGTCAATCTCTTTATGCTGGAACGTTCCCCATCGGACTGGGCGGCGACTGTCCCAAACTGCAGGGCGACTATATCATAGATGAAAAATTCATTGATCCAGAATACCCTAAATACTCTCAAAATCCAACGACCTTCGGACCTGGCGACGCCAATAACCCATACGGCGCCCGACTTCTGGCTCTAACGTGCGTTAACGATCCAAACCATGTTAAAATTGGAATACATGGAACGAACAATCCGCAGTACATTCGTCAATCCGTTCCATACGGGTTCATCTGCCTCGGATCGCGCGACATCAACGATTTGTACGATATTCTATCCGTTGGATCGAGAGTTAAAATTGAGCGCTGAGGGAACAGGGAATGGGGAATAGGGAATAGTAATTCGCCTTCGGCGAATTCAAAATAAACTCCTCACTCCTCACTCCTCGCTCCTCACTCACAACTACTCCCTACTCCCTATTCCCTACCCCCTATGAAATTCCTCGTAACCGGCGGCGCCGGATTTATCGGTTCTAATTTAACGCATTTTTTACTTCAGCAAGGGCAGTCCGTCGTTGTCTTTGACGACCTGTCAACAGGAAAGCCGGACAACCTTGCCGACATCTGTAACAAAATCGAATTCGTTCAGGGCGATATTCGAGACAAAAGCGCCGTCAGCCGCGCTATGACCGACTGCAGCGGTGTGTTTCATCTTGCCGCGATGGCGTCTGTTCAAAAGAGCATTGACCATCCGGAAGACGCTCACGCAATCAACGTTGGCGGGACGCTCAACGTTTTGGAATCCATGAAACAACATGGGATTCGACGAGTCGTTCTGGCGGCGTCCGCCGCGGCGTACGGAAACCAACCGCAAACTCCCAAGACGGAATCCATGCCGGTTGAGCCGCTGTCGCCATACGCAGCGGACAAAATCGCCTGTGAAGCGTACATGCAGGCGTTTCACAACAGCTACGGATTAGAAACGGTTTGTCTGCGATACTTCAATATCTTTGGACCTCGTCAAGACCCAAAAGGCGCGTACGCCGCCGTCATTCCGGCGTTTGTCTGCAAGCTCATCGCCGGTCAGCGACCGATCGTTTACGGAGACGGAGAACAGACTCGCGATTTCTGCTTTGTCGAAAACGTCTGCCGCGCCAACTGGCTGGCAATGAACGCGCCCGCTGAGAAGTGTGACGGCAAACCGATCAACATCGCCTGCGCCGAAGCGGTTTCGCTAAACGCAATCCTCAAAACGCTCAAAGAATTGTTACATTCAGATATTGAGCCGATTTACGCGCCCGAGCGCGTCGGAGACGTCAAACACTCGCTGGCGGACATCTCCAGAGCGAAAGAAGTTCTCGGCTACGAACCAACAATCCGCTTCGCCAAAGGTCTTGAACTGGCGATCGACTTTTACAAGAGCATTGCAAAGAAATAGAACGACGGCAATTGGCAAGCCGGGGCGCTTAGCGCCCTCAAAAACTACTGCCTATTGTCTATTGTCTACTGTCTAATGCCTCCCATACTGTAACGCCTGCGCTAGTACTGCGTCCAGAGGCGTTGACGTCTTCACCAAATTGTACTGAACCTGATTCGCGGCGCAGCCTTTGGCGACTTCTTTCAAGTATTCGTTGAGCGCTTCCAAGTATCCGTCACGAAGAGCTCGCGGGTTGCAGCGCAGCGTCTGCGGCATTTCCAGCCCTTCAAATCGAGTGGGGCCGGAGAACTCGAAATCCATTTCGTCGTCGTCTAAAATATGGAAAATCATCACGTCGCTGCCGCGGGCGCGAAGGGCTTTTATTCCCTCGAACAGGTCGTCACGGTTAACAAACAGGTCTGAAAAGATAAAGAACATCCCTTTTCGGGAGTACGTCTGAGCCAATCGGGAAAAGACCGGCTTGGGCCAGAACTGTGAATCCTGCTCGGACATTGCCTCTTTGCCGCGCTTGATCGGCTGACCTTCTTCCAGCATGGCGCAGATCGTATCGAGCTGATTGCCTTGGGAATGCTGAGGAATGAGCGAATCGATATCCGCATTGAATCGGGCGCAGCCGACGGCGTCTGACTGGCGGAGAAGCAAATGCCCCAAACTGACAGCGGCGGTGCAGGCGTAGTCGTACTTGTTCATTGCGGACTTCGCGCCCTGATAGTTCATGCTGTTGGACGAGTCCACGATTAAAGCCGCATTGAGGTTCGTTTGCGCTTCGTACTGCTTGATATAGAATTTATCCTGCTTCGCCAACACCTTCCAGTCGAGGTTTCTCAGGTCGTCGCCCGGCACGTACTGACGGTGCTGTTTGAAGTCTACCGAGGAACCGAAAAAGGGGCTTCTGTGCTGACCGGAAAGGAATCCTTCCACCACATATCGAGCGCGAATCTGCAATCGAGCGATTCGGCTAATCGTTTCGGGAGAAAAATAGGAGTTTGGCATGGTATTAATATGGAATTCGAGAGTAACGAGTGAATGGAAGGCGGTAATGGAGTGAGCGTTAGCGAACGGAATTACGCATTCGCCGTCAGGCGAACATGACTACTGATTTGACTTTTTGGTTCGCCTTCGGCGAACTGCGTAACTCCGCTCCCGCTGGTCGCTTCGTTACCGCCTTCCATCCATATTTCTCCTATTAAGGCGTTATAATAATCTTGTTTCCCTGACGCGTCATTTTACAGCCGGCTTTCTGACCCAGAGCGTCAAAAAACTGGTCGACGGTTGCGTCTTGTATTTCAAATTCAATGACCTTTTCCAGAGCCATTCCTGCGGCGCGAAGCTGTTCCTCGTTGACTTCGACCTGAAGTCCCAGACGTTCAGCAATCTTTCTTGCCAGAATAATCGGGGGAACGGAGACCTTCGGCAAAGTCAAGCGCTGTTTATCCAAATCGGCAGCTGGAGCCGGTTGTTTCGACACGACGCGATAATTGTGTCCCGGCTGCGCTGGGTTTTGAGCGACGTAAACCGGCTTAACCGATCCGTTGGGAAGAATCCGTTCCAGATCTTCGACCAGCCCGCGAACGTAAACCTTGCCGTTTTTGGCGACAAACTGACATCGGGGCAGTTCCGTCTTCCAGGATTCAATTCGCTGCTGCGCCTTACCTCCGTCCGGCAAAGAACGCACCGTTGCAATACTCTCTATTTTAATCGGAATTAGCGCAATTTTCAAACCGGTTGAATCAAATTTATACGTATACCCAAATTGTCCGACGATAAACTGAACCCGATTCGCCAACGACAGCGACGGCGTCCAGCCGGCGCCCCAAATATCGTGCGGGATTTTATCCAGACCGTAAATCTGAACCCCCGCCTCGGATGCCATCGATTCCAAAAGTTCTTTGGGATTCGTTCCCTCTTCCCATTGCATGTTTTGATGTCTCGCCCAGATTTTCGCCGCGTCAGACGGCAGCTTGCGAGCGTCTTCGCCCCGGAGAACAAACAGCGTCCGTAAAATCGAGGCGTACTCTTTCGGTCCAACGTAAACCAGCCCGTTGGGATACGAAACGCCCCAGCCCAGCTGATCCGCCGCCTTGTCAAAGAATTCGCGAACGCAAATGTTATTCGCGTCGAGAGTAAACATCTTGTCTGACGGACAGCGGCGGTCAAGATAAAAGCCCAGCGAGTTCACCTGAGCAAACCGCGCCAGCGACGTCCCGGAAACCGCCTCGTTGTACGTTGTCCCGGCAATGGGCGCCGACAGCTGCGTCTGGAACATCTGTCCAGTTAAATGCGTTGACGTCTGCGCCAGAAGGCAGCTTACCATCGACGCCGCTAACAGTACCGACAGAAATACATTTTTTCTTTTCATAACCCTTTAAACATAGCGCCCCATTGAAGAAAAGTCAATGGGGGAGGGGGGAATGTTTACGGGGAGCGGGTATTACCCGCTAAAAAACAATCAACCTGTGATTATCGCGGACAATGTCCGCTCCCCAGAATGTCCATTACGAATTCTCAAGCGCCTTTCGCGCCTCGGCAAACGCGGTCTTTTGGATCTCGGAAACGGCGGGGAATTGGGGGTTAAGGTCTTCCAGCGCCAGATAAATCGTAGCGGCAACCGCCAGACGGGTAAACCATTTTTTATCGGCGGGAATGACGTACCACGGAGCCGCAGTTGTGCTGGTCGCGCTGAGCATGTCGTTAAAGGCGGCTTGGTACTCGTCCCAGCAGGCGCGCTCTTTGAGGTCGGATGTTGAGAACTTCCAGTTTTTCTCCTCGTTTTTCAGACGTTCCAGAAACCGCTTTTTCTGCTCTTCCGCCGAGACGTTAAGGAAGAACTTCAAAATAGTCGTGCCGGTCGACGTCAGATAATCCTCAAAGGCGTTGATCTGGTCGTAACGGCGTTTCCAGAATTTGTTGTCGTACTCTTTAACCGGGAGCTTTTGAGCGTCGAGGATTTCCGGGTGAACCTTCGTAACGAGAACTTCTTCGTAATACGAGCGGTTGAAAATCCCGATGAATCCTTTGGGCGGGACGGCTTTGGCGCATCGCCACAAAAACCCGTACGACAGTTCCTGCGCCGAGGGCGTCTTGAAGCTGGTAACCTGACAGCCCTGCGGATTCAGCCCGGACATGACGTGTTTAATCGTCGAGTCCTTCCCGGCGGCGTCCATCGCCTGAAAGATAATCAGCAGGCTCCGCGTTCCTTCCGCATAGAGCTTTTCCTGCCACTCTGCCAGGTGGACAATCCCTTCCTGAAGGGCTTCGGCGGCGGAGTTTTTATCGAAATAATCGCCGTGAAATCCGGGGTCGAAATCCTTTTTCAAATTGACGTTCTTTCCCGGCTTGACGCGAAACTGTTCAACGAATTCATCTAATGATTTAGTTTTTCCCATGATAATTTAATTTCAAATAATTAATTCTAAATGCGTAACAGGCGCAACGCGCCTAACTACTGCCTATTGCCTACTGCCTATTGCCTAAATTACAATCTGATGACCGACATTCCGCCATCGACCATGATAACCTGTCCGGGGCTGTAGGCGATGTCGCCGCGGAGAAGCATTGCCGCTGCCTTCCCGACGTCTTCCGGTTCTCCCCAGCGGGGCTGAAGCGTCAGTCCTTCGGCGATGAGCTTGTCGTACTTTTGTGTAACAACGGCTGTCATGTCGGAATGAATGATTCCCGGTCGAATTTCGTAAACGCCGATTCCCTCCGGAGCGACGCGCGCCGCCCAAAGCTGAGTTGCCATGCTCACGCCGGCTTTGGAAATGCAGTATTCTCCCCGGCTGATAGACGCGACTGTCGCGCTGATTGACGAGACGTTAATTACCGCAGCGGGGAATTCCGGATCCGCTTTTTTCTCTTCCAGCATCCAGCGAAGAACCGCCTGCGTGAGGAAGAACGGACCTTGCAGGTTGATTTTCATCAGCCATTCGAAATTCTCTTCTGCCATTTCCAAAACGTCAGCGCGAACCTTCGCACCAACGCCGGCGTTGTTGACCAGCGCGTTGATTTTGCCAAAATCGCGGCGGACGTTTTCCAGCAGCGCCGCGCGAGCGGACGCATCTGAAACGTTGCACGTATAATATTCCAGACGAATCTCTTTGCCCGCTTCTTTCGCGGCGTCGAGAATCTGATTTAATGCGTCCTGACAGTCGGCTTTTTGACGAGTTCCGCAGCAGACAACGTCCCAGCCTTCTTTTGCCAGCTGTTTGGAAATTCCCAATCCGATGCCGCGCGCTCCGCCCGTTACGAGGGCAACTTTGTTCGACATAATATATCCCTTTTCTTATAAAGCGTTTTCAGATGTAATTCATAAACAAGCCGAGGTTAGCGGTTTCGTCTTTTGAAATACCGACGAATCGCTAACCTCGATGGTTGCTTGTCAGTTACGGACAGGCGTTAGTTATCGCTGTCTTGAGCGGCGTTCGCTCCCAAAAATCCAGCAGAAAGAAGGACGTCTGGCAGCGGCAACCCGGAAGTAGCGTCAATTCGAACAGCGTTATCCGTTGAATAAACGCCCATAACAATCGGCAGATTTGTTGCGGACATCAATTCCATGACGCCTTCGCTTGGCGCGCCGCCAAAAGACTGTAACAATCCAGCGCCAAAGCCCATTACAAATTCCGGATTAGCGTAAAGCAGATAAGACGGATTGTTGGACATCATTTTTGAAATTGTTTGATTGGAACTGATATTCTTTGTTCCGTCAAATTCCGCATACTTTTCAGCGTACGATTTAGTAGAAATTACGAGGTTTTTCCCCATAATCCCAATGACGATGTTGTTGGAATCATCTTCGCCATTTTTGAGCAGCCAGAAATCGTAGCTGCCGATTTTAATCTTTTCGATAGATTCGGGAATAAGCCCCATAAGCATTGTCGGGTCAACATTTCCGGCGTTAAGCTGAATTCGCCCTCCGCCCGCTCCTGGAGGAAGCTGACCGCCGGGCATAACCTGCAGCGGAACGGCTCCGTTGGGAAGCTGACCGCCGGGAATAACCTGCATCGGAATTCCGCCATTAGGAATACCGCCGGGAATGACAATCTGTCCTTGCCCTTGAATCTTAATTCTGGCGTTGGGCGGAAGGTTGTTATTGCCATCGTCTACGTCTTCTTCGTCATCTTCTTCAAAAATTTTGAGCTGAGTAGGAATAACGCGAAGATCGCGACTGTTCATGCCCATGTCGTTGATTTCGATTTCTTCGGTTATTTTCATGCTTGACTTCAGCATTTCCATAAGCTGTTTAAGCTGAATCTTAGCCATAGCCGGGTTTTTAAGCGACCAAACCAGCGCGCCGCCGGGAACGCCGTCGTCAGCTGTAACAAAGAACGCCCAGGAATCGCCCAGGGAAGCCAAATAAGGCGTTGCAATCAAGCTTCCAACTGCAATTTTGTCTTTTATTTCCTTAGGGAGTCCTTCCGCTTGAGACACGGACTTTAACAATCCGCCAATATCCGTCTTTCCAGCTAAAGCGACAACGGCGGTGTCTGGAATGACAGACAGATCTTTGCTTGTCAAGGGCTTGTCAATCATAATGCCAGGCAGCGTTTTCTTCCAGCCGTCTTTCATGTAAACGGCGGTTTTGTGAACAGCGCCGACGCTGTCCAGACCGGACGCGGCAACGACTTTGTCTACATAATCGCCGCCCAAAAACTTCTTCTGGAATTCCGCCATGGACGATTCTTCATCGTTGGCTTCGTCGCTCTTTGGCATATTTTCCTTAATGGCGTTAGCTGAAAAACAGGACAGAGTGGATAAGCGTTCAATGCCAAGATCCTTTTTAACATCGGTAATCCACGCTGGTTCTGGAGTTCGAGCGTTGTTGAGGATTGACATCAGACCCTTTTCGCTGGGAGCAAAAACAAGAACTCGACCTTTTCCTAACGCTCCCCAGTAGAGATCTTGTTCAGAGGATTCTGTAGAAACCTTGTAGAATGACATCTTGCCGATATTGACAGTCTCAACTTTAATTACTCCAGAGGCGGCTGCTTTTTTCATTTCAGCAGTCAATTTTTCGATCAGAGCAGGGCCGTTAGCGTCCAAAGAAACCATGCCGGCGTATGTGTCTTTCGACGTTCCAGACAAACTGGCTCCATTATTAAAAGCCAATTCGAAACATTTATTTGCGAAAAGGTTGTCGGTATAGCTTTCAACCATAGACGCCTGGATTTTTGCGAGTTCTTCTTTGACTTCCGGTTTAGCAAGCGCCTGTTCGACTTTATTGGTCGAGGACGCGTCAGCGGGAGCTGTTCCCTGCCAGCTTAAGAATCCACCCACTTCTTCCGGGGCGACCTTGGTTACCAGCGGATTTTCTTTCGGAGGCATTCCCGGTGGAAATGCAAAGGCGACTGACGCAACAAACGCCAGACACAAACTCAATGCGATTGTTCTTTTCATGATTTCTAAAGTAAACGGTTAAAGGGTTGAACGACAACTAACGATTTTGTCGTTAGCTTGTAATTTTGACATAAAGCGTTATCCATGATAACGCCCGCTATTATATACCATTTATACGATTTTTACAATAAAAAGGTAACGATTTTAGAACGTTTTTTAAAATAAAGAATGAAAAAAACGTATTTTGGACGCCTTCTTTCTCTATTTAACCTCTTTTATATAAATAATTTTAATCTGCCGTCCAGACGTCCGGGAAGATATTTATCCACCTGACGTTCAATCTGCTTTTCGGAATATCTCGTGCTGAAATGCGAGGCGATTATTACTTCGTTTTTGAATTGGTCTTTTAACGCAACAAAATCCGCTAAATCGGAATGGCCAAATTTATGAATCGTTGCCAAAGGATGCTCCAGAGAAATAAACGTCATTTCTGCGATTAAAACCTGAGCTGACAGGAAATCCGGGTGCAATGTCAACACCTCTGGACGGCTGTCGCCGGTGAACGCAATAATCGGCGTTCGGACTTCGTACGTTATTTCCGTCCCGGACAGGCGCAAATCTCGAATCTGTTCTCCCGACAAGTCCAGATATTCCGGCTTGAGCTTTGTTTTGACCTGATAGACGATAAACGACATCGCGTTGTCGATACTGTGTTTAGCCGCAAAGGTTTTGACCAAAACGTTGCGCGAAATCGCTATCTCCATACCCGGATCAATCGGAACGAGCGTGCAGGGAAGACGACCTCTGTCCAGACGCTGCCATTGAAACAAAAGCTGCTCCGCAGGAACCTTTGCCTCTGAGGGCAAATAGATTGTCGGCGGGGACATCTTCATCATTCTCCGCCGCGTTACGTACTGAGGCAAAGCTGCAAGATGATCCATGTGGGAATGAGATACAATCCAGTTTGGCGTTCCCATAAAAGACCACGGCTGAGCGCCCAGGTCGAACCCAAGATGAAACTCCGGAATTCGCCAGTACGTTTGAACCGCTCCGCGAGAATAGCCTTCTATTGTATAGTCGCGATGTTTGAGAGAATAATAAGGTAAATCCTGCATCTATTTTATCAATATATTAAAAAACGCATGGCGTTGAGAAAGTCCGCGCCATGCGCTGTGTATTATTTCGACGCTCAAAGCGTTACGCGCTGCGCTTTTCGAGAACCTGGTCAATCAGACCGTAGGCGACGGCTTCTTCCGCCGACATGAAATTGTCGCGATCGGTGTCTTTTTCAATCGTCGCGTAGTCGTGCCCGGTGTGCTTGATGAGAATGTTGTTAATCTTCTCCTTGACCTTGTTGAACTCCTTCATGTGAATGAGGATTTCTTCCGCGGTGCCTTCCATGCCAGCCAGCGGCTGATGAATCATGACGCGGCCGTTGGGCAGAGCAAAGCGTTTTCCCTTTGTGCCGGCGGTAAGCAGAACCGCTCCCATGGAAGCGCACTGACCAATGCAGTACGTGCAAACGTCACAGGAAATGAACTGCATCGTGTCGTAAATCGCCAACCCGGCTGAAACGGAACCGCCAGGCGAGTTGATGTAAATATGGACGTCTTTTTTGGGGTCTTCCGCCTGCAGATAAAGCAGCTGAGCGACGATGCTGTTGGCAACTTCGTCGTTAATCGCCGAGCCGAGGAAGATAATGCGGTCTGACAGCAGTCTGCTGTAGATGTCCATCGAGCGCTCTTCGCGCCCGTTGCGTTCGATTACAAATGGAATCAGATTTGGCATGCTTTACTCCTTCAATTATTCTTCTTCAGCGGCGTTTTCCTGTTTGGTGAGGATCTTGTCAACCAAACCGTAGGCTTTCGCCTGTTCGGCTGTCATATAATTGTCACGATCGGTGTCTTTGGCAATCTGCTCGATAGTCTGCCCGGTATGGAAGGCGAGAATTTCGTTGAGCGAATCTCGCGTCTGCTGCAATTCTCGCGCCTGAATTTCCATATCGGAAACCTGCCCGCCGATCTGTCCCCACGGCTGATGAATCATGATTTTAGCGTGCGGAAGAGCAAAGCGTTTTCCCTTCGCTCCGCCAGCCAGCAGAACCGCTCCGGCGCTGGCAGCCAAGCCGACGCAGTACGTACAAACCGGGCACGCCAGAACCTGCATTGTATCGTAAATCGCCATCGCGGCTGTAACAGACCCGCCAGGCGAATTGATGTAAAAATGAATATCCTTCCGGCGGTTCTCGCTTTGCAGATACAGCAGTTTCATAACCAACTCGTTTGCGTTTCCGTCGTACAGCTCGCCTTGAAGGAAGACAACGCGGTTTTCCAGCAGCAAGTCTCCCAAAGTCATTGTACGCTGACGCTGATAGTCGCGTTCCGCCATTGGGGAGAACGCCGCACGAGGGTCAATCGACCCTGACATCTGAAACGGATAAGGTGAATTCATCATTAGCAATATGTATTAAGTGGTTAGTAATTAGTGGTAAGTTGTTAGTATTTGATATAAAACGCCTTGCGTCCTTATCGCTTAAAACTAACTACTTACCACTTAACATTATACGAACCAAAGTCAAAGACTGTTCAGAATTATTCGGCTTTTTCTTCAGCCGGCGCTTCTTCGGTCTTTTCTTCGGGTTCTTCCTGCTTTTCGCCGCCAGCGGTGTAGTTGATGGCGGAGGTTGACAGCGAGCCAGGCAGTTCGTACGGAACTTCGACGAATTCAGCCGCCGCAGAAATCAGGTCGATAACCTTGTTTTCGACAATCTGATTTCGCAAAGCGTCTTCCTGACCGGCGTTTTCGATCTGAAGACGAACGCGTCGGGGCGAGGTGTTCATCTGGATGGCGATCGTTTCGATTTCCTTATCGATATCGTCTTCGGTGGCTTCGATACTTTCCTGTTCAGCAATCTTTTCCAGAATGAAGTGTTCGCGCAAGAGCTTCGCGGTTTCTTCTTTGGCGTTTTGACGCAGTTGGTTTTGAACCAGCTGAATCATTTCAGCGTTGAGACCGGATCGCTGCATTTCCAGAGCCTTGCGGTACATTTCTCGTTCGGTCTGATTTTCCAGCAATTTGGCGGGCAGATCCCAGTTGGCGTCTTTGAGCAGCTGAGAGGTAATGCCTTCGCGTTTGCTCTGATTTTGAGCGTAGATAAGCTGATTTTTCAGGCTGTCGAGAACGGCGTCGCGCAGTTCAGCTTCAGATTCAAATCCGCCGAGGGATTCGAGCATTTCAGCGTCCAGTTTCGGCAGTTCCATGCGTTTGACGTCTTTAATCTTGAACGTTCCTTCAACTTCCTTTCCGCGGAAAAGCGGATTGGGAGCGTCGTCAGACAACGTAACCTTAACCGTTTTGACGTCGCCGGGTTTCGAGCCAACCATCAGCTTGTCGAAATTCTCGATGTTGGTGTCGCGGAACGACAGCGTCGGACGAATGCGAATCGTTTCGTCGTCGGCAGAGGAAATGACGTTGCCGTCATAGGTAAACGACAGACTTGCAACGATGTAATCGCCAGCCTTAGCTGGTTCGTCAATCGGAGCCAGCGTTCCCTTGCGGGCGAGGTAGTTTTCCAGAGCGTTGTCGACGTCTTTGTCGGTGAAATCTCGAACGGGCTTTTCGAGCTTCAGACCTTTCCACTGCGGAACGTCGAATTCCGGACGAACTTCCAAATCGTACTCGTAAATAAACGGAGCGTTTTCGACCAGAACGATGGAATCAATTTTGAAATCCGGTTCGCTGATCGGAGCGAGTTCTTCGTCGTCGTTGACCTGGCTGATAGACGCGGTAAGCAGGTCTGCCTTGACTTTCTGATTGACTTCTTTGCGATAGAAGCGTTCGACCAGCTTGCGGGGAGCGTGACCAGCGCGGAAACCGTGAATCTGAGCGTCCTTGGCAACCTGAGAGAACTCTTCTTCAAAAACGCGATTGACGTCTTCTGCTGAAACTTCAACGGTGATGTGTCGCTGGCAGGAGCCGACGGTTTCGACTGTTACCTTCTGGTTGAGTTTGGTGGCTTCTTCCGCTTCGTTGACTTCAGCGTCGATAGGGGTGTTTTCTTCGGACATGGGATAATCCTTCACAATAAAAAAATAATGAAAAATATATTAAACATTTGGCTGTCTGAAAATATACCCATTTTCACATTTAGACAGCGCAAATGCGACCATTTCAAATTTTCCTTATTATAGATTATATAATAAATCTCAATTTTGACAAGTAGGCAGGGAAAAGAGAGAAAAACGGGAGTGCGCTAGCGCCGCTGGCTCGGAAAGAAAGAGCGTTTTTACCAAGATTTGACTGTATTATATACAAAACGTCCCGTTCCGGGGTTAGCCAAAACGGGACGCGCGGGTTGTTTAACGGTTTGTTATCTTACGGTTCAATCAACACCGGTTCATTGTTGACGTTGAGCAGGACGGGCTGTTCAAACGTCAGGCAGGCTGCCAGTTCTGGATCGGCGGTTCTCGCCAGGGCGAAGTACTCGTCGCTGAACTGCTTGATCTTGCGCGGAGCGGCGTTCTGCTGCGTTTCCGTCAGAGAGGAATCGATCCACTGATTGTTCTTGTAGAAGAACGTTCGGTTGTGAATCTGGCGCAGGTTCTGAGCGATTGCCGCCTTTTCCTGTTTGATAGACGGAGCTGGGGCGGCGGCTGCCGGCGCGACTCTGCCAAATGAGGGTCGAGCGTGATAAGAACCCGGAACCGGAGCCGCCGCTTCTTCCGCCATGACGGAATCTAAAGCCATGTCAGCGTCCGCCATGCGTTGAGCCTGAGGCGCAACATTCTGAGCCATCTTGAACGCGCCTTTGAGCGCTCTCTGATTGACGCCGCTGGCGTTCATCGTGTTTGCCGACAAGGCGTCGACGCGTCGTTCAACCCGGCGAGCGTTGCTGGCAACGTCCAACTGAGCGTTTTCGTCCGCAAGGAAAGACGTGTACGGGGTCAGAATTCCGTGCTGAATCGAAAGCTGAATCAGCTCGTCCATGAGTTCCTTGTTTTTGCCGTTCAGGTCGAGATCGTCGAGAATGGCGCCGATTCGACGCATCGCCCACAGTTTTTCGGTAAACGCGTAGCGGGTGTTGGACGTCTTTTCGGTCAGTTCAATCGGATACGTAAATTCCAGCGTTTCGTCAGCGTTGATCTTGCCGGAAACCTTGAGCGTTCCCTTGCCGGGGAATCGATATCGACCGGAAATGACAAGCTGTTCGCCGGCGAAGATGTCGAAGCCGCTGTCTGGATAAAGGCGGTTGACAAGCGGGACGCCCTGTTTTTTCGCCTCGGAATCGTCAGCGGGGGTAAAGGTCAGCTGAACGTTGGTCATGATAGGCGCCTGCAGTTTGTTAAACAGACGGCTGACGCGGTCTTCGATATTCTCATTTTCCCGGACGAATTCGCTCTGACCGGCGCTGTCGCGGACGAGCTTGTCCATCAGTCGGCTGTTGAGGTCGTATCCAACGCCAAAGGAGAACACGCGGGCTTTGCAGTCGTTGGCTTTTTTCGCGTTGAGAGCGATTTGAGCGTCGTTCGTTTCCCCAACGGTCGGGCAGCCGTCCGTCAGGAAGAGAATGTAATTCGGGTTGTCGGCAGACGCCTTTTTGAGCTGTTCAATCGACATCGTCATGGCGGAGTTGATGTCCGTTCCGCCGCCGGCGTAAATGCCTTCGATGAAGACCAGGGCTTCGTTCCGGGTTTCTTCGGATGCGACTTGCATGGAATCTTTGTACAGCCTGACGTGGGTGTTGTAAATGAGAATGTTAAACGAATCCCCGTCTCGCAGGTTCTTGACGACGTATTTCAGAGCGTCTTTAGCCTGGGTGATTTTCTTGCCCATCATGGATCCGGAGGTGTCCAGAGCAAAGACGACGTTTTTCGCGCGCGGCTTTTCGTCTTTCGCCTTGATTTCCGGGCTGCCCAAAAGGAGGAAGTATCCTTCCTCGTCGTCTTTGTTGGGCATATAGCTGACGGTTCGCGTTGTCAGCTTTTCCGTTCCGACGTCAAACAGAAGACGGAAATCGGCGTCCGGCACGATTTTTTCAGCGTCCCAGGAAACAGACGCGGACTTTTCCGTCGGCCGCTGGATTTTGATTTCCTGCGTTGGCGAATAGACGTTGCGAATCGGGTCAGCGCTGTCAATGGTAACATGAATATTGATCTTTCCGACCGGTTTGGTCGAATATTTAGCCGTTGCCAGCGGGAAGAGGAAGTCCGTCAGACCGTCCGTCCGTTTGCAAAGCTGAGTGTACTTCAAGGAAACCGTTCTCGACGCCTTGGGAGGGATCGGGAAAACGCTTGTCTTGAACATGCCGTATCCCATCCATTCCAGCAAAGCCGGGTCCAGATTCTTCCGGACGATGCTCTCGTAAACCTCTCGGGCTTTATCCGCCGCCATGATTTTAGCAGGGAACTCTTTGCCGTCTACCATGAGCGTCAGCTGGTCAATCGCGCTGTCGTACGGGAGAGGGAACATGAACGACGCTTCCATCTGGACGGAGCCTTCGTTGGTAAACGTTTGAGATACCATGACTTCCGCCGCCTGATCGGTCATCGTAACGTGAACGTCGATGCTGTCGATCTTGTATTCCAGAACGGGTCGTTCCAGACGGGGACGCGGTGGCACAATCGGCGGATGCGGCGGGAACGGAGGGAATGGCGGATGAATGATGATAATATCCGGACGCGGCAACCGGAATTCTTCGGAAACCAAAACGCCCTGAGCGTACGTCGCAACGGCGCACAAAACTACCGCCGCCGCTGTAATCAGAGCTGTCAACAGGGAAAATCGCTTGTTCATAAATAGGTTCTCCTTGTAAAAAAGAGGGTAATAATATTCAAAGTTTCTGTTTTTACAAAACTTCGCTACCTATTATTACGGATGAGAAGAAAAAATGCAAGCGAAAAAATAAAAAAATTTTTCGAGAGCTTTTTTCGCGCCTCCTCGCAGACCTAAGAATCTTTTTTCCGCCCCTCTTGTCAGGCGGCTGATTTATGACTATAATATAAGATTTGTACAGTCAAATAACCCTTTTGGAATCCAATATCGGCAAAGCGCTGCTGGGTAAGGCGGGCAAGATTCGGCTGGCGGTT
>JAZRTH010000860.1:0-5866 GCA_045651945.1 Thermoguttaceae bacterium | reverse complement strand
TCTCATCTTTCTCTATCTTCGCAAGAAAAATTTGCGTTCACCCCGCGCTCCTGGTATTTTTTGGGGGGGCTTGATTGCTTTTTTTTATGTTGTAAAATACATCAACTTATAGGAGTTTTCTAAAATTTACATTTAGAGCATTGTATTTATACCAGAATGTGGAATTATATTAAAAAGCTTTTAGCTCAATTTGGAATGTTTCCAGATAGCCCCAGCAAGGTTGATCCTCAGCTTTTAAAGGAGTTTTTCTCCCGAATTCCAGAGGACTTTAAAGAACGCTCAGAGTTTCTGATGAAATATCGCGACGAATCGCATCCCAAAGATAAGCAAATCGACTTGAAAATAATTGACCGCTTGCTTTTCGAACTGGTAGTTCCAAACGACCGAAAAACGTTTAATTCAAGCTTTGGGCGTTCGTTTCAAGATCTTTATGAAGCTGTCAATAAAGCTGTTCGACTTATGTACAAAAAAGATTTTATTGCAGCGGATAAAATTCTTAAAAAACAATATGTCGAAATTGTTAATCTCTATATTGATACTGACGAGGTAGAGTTTCATAATTTCGACAGTTCGTTACAGGAAAGTCTTTATTCCAAATTTTCTAATCCAGAAAAGAGAGTTGTTTTAATTCCGTGCGACTACTCTCATTTTTATAAAATCTATGGTTCTCTTAAATGGGAATTAAAACAGTTTCCACAAGCGATTGAGTTTTACAATCTTGCATTGAAGTATAATCCTGCATCATGCGAAACGTGTTTTGATTTGTGCGAGTCATACAAGGAAATAAAAGCGTTTGATAAGGTTGCTGAAATTTCCAAACAAAGCTTGCCATTTGCGTTAACTCTTGAAGACATTGCTCGATTGTTTCGAAATTTAGCGATTTGCTTTGAAGAGCAGGGCTTATATCAGGAAGCTATGGATTTATTGATCTTTAGTTCAAGTTTTGATTATCCTAAAATTACAGAATATGAAATCGGCGGTTTAGAAATGGTTCATGGCATAAAGCCGGCTAACCCCGATAACGAAACTATAAGAAAACTGTTTGAACGTCATAATATTCCCAAATTGCGTCTGAATGAAATCATTACAGAAGCCCAAAATCAGGCAAAACGGTCATCCGAGTACGGACTGTCAGAATTGGTTGATTATTATAATTCATTGGCTGACAACTTGGCAAAAGGATTATGGGCTATAAAAGGGATATGGGAAGACGAATAGACGATACGTTCGACTTACGGAAATAATAAACAGCCGCGCAAAACGTTTCTGCCAGAATCACGTTAACGATTCAAGTAGATGCGCTTTGCGCTATATTCTATCGTGTGCGTTCAAATTATTGGGGGCATGCAAAAAGGAAAGAATCTTGAAACCTTTTTTAACGTCCAGATTTATATGTTTCTATCCCCACGTCTTTAGACGTGGGAAAAACAATTCCAAAATCGTAGCCCCCAGATTTATCTGGGGGACTAAAAAAGACGCAACTCCTTCAAACGCTTCCACTCCCCTCCCTTCCCCGCTCCGAATGGAGCGGGGAAGGGTGTGGAATTCGTGCGTTATAATATTATTTAGTGTAATATCTGCCCCCCACACCTAAAGGTGTGGGCTACGATTTAGACGTTTGCTTTACCTATTTTTGCAACCCCAAATTTATCGTACCCGCTCTATTTCCCGTCTTGTTTATCTTCATATAAAAGAATTACGTGAACGGAGAACCTATCGCGTCAAAATGACAATCGCCATGTTGGCGTATCGGTTGCAGTCGTGTTCAACGACGCAGCGTTTGAGCGTGTCCAGAGCAAGCTGTTTGACGATTCTGTATCCTTTTTTGGCGCAGAATTCGTGGAAGTCCCGGATGGTGAGGAATCGCGTGTTGGTCGTCGTGTACCAGTTTGACCCCTCGTGCGGGTCGAAGCTGGGCATGCGACCTTCTTCGTACAGAATCTCTCGCCAGGGCATGTACCCGGCGTTGGGGAATGTAACAATTCCCTTTTGTCCGACGCGGAGCATTTCTTCCAGGACGGTTTCAACGTTGGTAATCGTTTGCAGCGTGGACGACAAAACGACGTAGTCGAACTGTTTGTCGTTGAACGGCTGAAGCCCTTTGTTCAAGTCTCCCTGAACGACGTCAAAACCGGCGGCGACGCACGCCTGAACGGCGCGTTCGCTCATCTCGATTCCCATGAGCCGTTTGGCGCCCTTTTCGCGGAGCTTTTCCATCAGTTCGCCGTTGCCGCAGCCGAGGTCGAGAACAGAGCTGCCTTCCGGAATGAGCTTGAGGATTTCCGGATAGTCCGGGCGCGTATTGAACCGGGCTTGAACGGACTGCTCGATTCGGCGCTGGTCGTTCGGTTCCGCCAGCGATTTGCGGACGTTGCGAAGGAAATGTTCAATCAGCGATCCGTACGTCGACAGCTGGTTGGGAAGCAGGAACGCGTCGTGACCGCAGTCGGATTCTATGTTGCAAAAGCTGACCTGTTTGCCGCAGCTGATAAGGCTGCTGACAAGCTCTCTCATTTGATCTGCCGGGAAAAGCCAGTCGGACGTAAACGACATTGTCATCCATCGACAGGTGGTGTTACGGATATGCTGGGTGATTTCCTCTGCCGTTCCGCCCATGTCGAACAGGTCGATTGCCATCGAAATGACGCGGTACGTATTCGCGTCGAAGCGTTCGTTGAACTTGTCCGCCTGATACGCCAGATAGGAGCCGACGGAAAACCGGGTTTCAAAGTTCGTTTCGATGTCTCTGCCGTGGTTGCGGGTGGAGTCGAACTTTTTGGTCATGGATTCCCGTGACAGATACGACAGATGCCCCAACATTCGAGCGATCGCCAAGCCGTCCAGCGGGCCGGGGCAGCCGGGGTCGTAGTACTGACCGTTGCGGAATTCCGGGTCGCGGGTAATCGCGTTTCTGGCGACGATGTCAAACGCCATGGCTTGAGCGCTGGAACGCGTTGTGGACGCGACAAGCACCGCTCCGCAAAGACGGTCTTTGTGGTTGACCGCCCAGTCGAGAACCATCATGCCGCCCATCGATCCGCCGATTACCGCCAGAACCTTGTCGATTCCCAGATGGTCAATCAACATCATGTGCGCTGTTACCATGTCCCCGATGGTAATGAGCGGAAAATCCGCTCCGTACGGTTTGCCGGTTTGCGGATTGATGCAGTCCGGACCGGTCGTGCCGCGGCATCCGCCCAGGATGTTGGGGCAGATAACAAAATACTTGTTTGTGTCGACCGATTTGCCGGGACCGATGAGAATGTCCCACCAGCCGGGGCTGTCGTCTTCCGTATGGCGAGCGACGTGCGAGTCCCCCGTCAAAGCGTGACAAATAAAGACGGCGTTGTCCTTGCGTTCGTTGAGCGTTCCGTAGGTTTCGTAGCAAATCGTCAGCAACGGCAGTTCGCCGCCCTGTTCGAGCTTCATGCCGTTTTCGAAAACCGCGTATTTAGCGTAGGGAAGTTCAAACGCTCCGCGCTGAGAGTCCGTCGATGAAAAAATGTCTTCTTGTTCCATGTATTAAGTTGCGAGTTGCGAGTAGCGAGTTGCGAGGGAGGGATGAAACTCTATTCTTTGCTTGCGGTTTTCGGTTCAATTCCCGCCAGCTGTTTGAGCAAAATGGCAGATGCCTTGATTCCGCGATGGAAGTCCGCCAGACAAAAACGCTCGTTGGGGCTGTGAATGTTGTCGGTAATTTGTCCCCAGCCCAAAAGCAAAACCGGGCTGTTGAGGGCTTCGGTAAAAGCGGAAACGATTGGAATCGAGCCGCCGTCGCGGGTGAATTCCGGGGAGCGTCCGAACGCTTTTTCCAGAGTCTTAGCCGCCGCCTTGACGAACGGGTTGTTGACGTCGACAATAACAGCGGGCGTGTACGAATGGACGATGAACTCCATCGTAATTCCGGGAGGACAGGCGTTTTGGAAATACTGTTCGATGGAGTCGACAATCTTTTTCGGGTCTTGATAGGGAACCAGTCGACAGCTCATCTTGGCGCTGGCAACGGCGGGCAGAACCGTCTTGCTGCCTTCTCCGGTGTAGCCGGAAATGATGCCGTTGACGTCAAAGGTTGGGCGCGCCCAATGACGTTCTGTAATGGTGTATCCCTTTTCTCCAACGGAGTCAGTAACGCCGGCGGAGGCGAGGAACGCCGTTTCGTCGATTCCCAACGCGGCAATGCGTTCCTGTTCAACCGGCTCCATGGGTTTGACGTCCGCGTAGAAGTCCGGGAACGTGATTCTGTATCGATCGTCATGGACGCCAGCAATAGCCTTGCACAGCGCGACAGCCGGGTTGGTAATCGCTCCGCCGAAGGTGCCGGAATGAAGGTCTTTGTCTGGTCCCTTGTAAATGACTTCAACGTACGCCAAGCCGCGCAGTCCGTAACAGATGGCGGGGCGCCCTGGGGCGAACATCTGGGAGTCGCTGATAACGACGCAGTCGCAGGCGAGCAAATCGGCATTGCTGCGAACGAACGTGTCCATCGCGTCGCCGCCGCTTTCTTCGTCGCCTTCGAGAATGTACTTGACGTTGACCGGCATCGACCCCGTCGTCTTATACCACGCCTCGGGACCGAGAATGTGCGTAAACATCTGCCCTTTGTCGTCTGACGCGCCGCGGGCGTAAACGAACCCGTCTTTAATAACCGGTTCAAAGGGCTTGGATTTCCAAAGATCTTCCGGGTCAATGGGCTGGACGTCGTAATGACCGTAGAACAGAATCGTCGGCAAGTCCGGATTGGGGTTCTTCGTCTGGGCGAAAACAGCAGGGTGTCCAGTCGTTTCGACGATTTGCGCGTCGAGGTTCATGGACGCCAAGCGATCGCAAATCCATTGCGCCGTTTTGGCAACGTCGACATCGTGTTTGCTCTGGCTGCTGATGGACGGAATCGACAGCAGTTCGAACAGGTCTTTTTCGTACTCGTCTTTGTGCGATTCGATATATTCTATGTAGTCTGGATTTTCCGGCGTTTGGGTTGACATAAAATTTTTCCTTCGTTGTTCCTTGAATTTTTATTTGATTTGATTATAATACATATTGTTGACGGTCGGTCTGACTAGAGAACAACAAAAGCTGTCAGGCGCGAGGCGTCAAATCCTCAACTTGTTTTAGTATCCAATTATACCCGGAATTCGCAGAATATAAAGGGGAGCGCCTTTATAATATATAATAATGACTGAAAACAACGTAAATATTTCTGTAGAAACCAAAACCGAGCAGAAGACGCAGACTCGAAAGGCGCCGTTGTACAACGTGGTTTTGTGGAACGACGACTATCATACGTACGACTACGTAATTATTATGCTCCAAAAGCTCTTTGGCTATCCGATCGAGCAGGGATACCAGATGGCGCGCACCGTCGACACTCAGGGAAAGGTTATCGTCTATACGGGAGCTTACGAGCCGGCGGAATTCAAACGCGATCAAATTCAGGCGTTTGGAGCCGATCCAGAATTAAAAGAGAGCATCGGATCTATGTTTGCGACTCTCGAGAGAGCGGATTAAGATAGTTGCGAGTTGCGAGTGGCGAGTTGCGAGAGGATTTTGTGTGGCGCTTGCGTTTCTCGCTACTCGCAACTCGTTTCTCGCAACTTTATTTTTTCATCGTCCATTCAATAAGCTGTTTGAAGAATTGGGCGTAGTCTGCGCCGACGTCAATGAATCCGCCGTTGGGCAGGTCTTGAATGCATCGCTGCGTTCCCCAGTCGACAAATCCGCCAACCCAGTGCGGGGCGGCGTCCGTTGCCAGAGCCGCCGTATTGCCAGCGCCGTACGTCCCGACTACCAGCAGCGGCTTGTCTTCAATGGGCGAGAACTCAAACTGGTCGTTACTCTGATTGATGGCAAAGCGATGAATCTTCATAAT
>JAZRTH010000859.1:0-4633 GCA_045651945.1 Thermoguttaceae bacterium | reverse complement strand
CCCGATACGGAGTTACGTTCTCCTTCCACGGCAGCGACCGCGCGTTGGCGTCGTACCACTTCAGGAGAGCTTTCTGCAGGGATTGAGTTGAATTGGTCATTTTTGGAAAGTAGCGAGTAGCGAGTAACGAGTGGCGAGAATACGCAAGCGCCTCAACAATTTTTCTCGCAACTCGCAACTCGCCTCTCGCAACTCTTATTCTACCGCTTTTCGTTTTTTTTCCAATACCCGGTTGCTTTTCGTCAGAAAAATCGTATTAATATATTGAATAGCCGTTTGGACGTTGTTGACAAGCGGGATTATCAAGGCTATAATGAATGCTGAAAGAATTTAATGTCAGCCCACATAATAAAGCGATGAAAAAACAAGCATTATTAATCGGCATTAACAATTATTCGGGAACGGGTTCGCTCCACAACCTTCGCTTTGCCCGGCAGGACGCAGAAGCGGTCGGCGCCGCGCTGCAGGCGTACTACGGCTTTTCGGAAGACGAAATCACGCTCATGACTTGCCAACAGACAGGGATGCTGTCGCCCGCCACGCCGGAACTGATTCTCAACCAGCTTCGTCCGGATATGTTTCCCGAACCGCTCGATTTGTTCATTTTCGGTTTTTGGGGACACGGAATTTGGGACAGCGACGTCCGCTATCTTTGTCCCATGACGACGCTGGAAAACAATCTTTCAGAGTCCGGCTTGCCGTTGGGAAAAGTAACCCGGCGCGTCGCCGAGCTGCCGATTCACAACTCCTGTTTCATTCTCGACTGCTGTCAGAATCTTTCCGGCAGAGGCGTTGCGGCGTACATGCCGGAAGACGAAATCGAGACGTGTCAAAACCTGGGACGCAACATCGTCTTGAACAGAAAGTACGCCAAGCCCAAATCCGGTCCGGTTTTTGAACGCAAAACCGCGATTCTCAATTCCTGCCGACCGGGCGAAATCGCCTACGAATGGGACGACAAAAAGCACGGCATTTTCACGGCGCATCTGCTCGAAGCAATGGAACAGCGGCTGGACACCGTCAACCAATGGGCGACGTATCTGGAAAACAAAGTCAGCAAGACCGCCACCCGGCTGGGGAAGAAATCGCAGACGCCGTTTTACACGCTCGAAGGCTGCATTGAACTGCCCGCCGTTAAGGGGACAGAGGCGCGTTCTTTGTCGTCCCTTTATATCGACAGCGCTGACGTCTCAGATAAAGTATTGGAACAGGCGGCGCTGAAGCTTGTAGAACTGTTCCAGGACTCCGTCAGAATTCACGAAAACAAAAAGGCGAAAGATTGGCTCCTGCAGCAAAAAGACATTGCGTTGTCCGTTTATACCGCTATTGCCAACGGCAAGATAAAAGGTCAAAAGGCATATTCCAGCTTGATGGAAGTCGCTCAAAACGCAGGCTCATGGATAAACGCCAATCGCAGCGCGTTGAGCGGCAAAAAACTCGTTTACGTTTCCTATTTGTGGTTTTCGTGGACGGAGTTCGCCCAAAAGAATCATTTAGAAGACATTACCAAAGCGTTAAATCCGTAATATTATGAGTTCAATATTTTCCCCTCTGAAACAGACGCCTCAAAAGCAGGTTCAAATTGCCATCGTCGGCATGGCGGGATCCGGTAAAACCGTTCTTGTATCGACGCTGGCGATGAAAATGTCACAGATGGCAGACCGGGGCGTTTTCCTTTCTCCCATCGGCGACAACCGACTTAAAACCCTGCAATATATCCAGCAAAACTGGAAAATGCTCAATCGGGGAGAATGGCCGCCGTCCACGCCGGCGGGGGAAATCGTCCAGCTGCAATGGGAGCTGTCGACGGAAAACAACGTTGCCGCCGTTCGTTTCGCGGACTGCGCCGGACAGGACGTCAAAACGATTTTTGATCAAAATACGTTTTCAAGTTTAACGCTGCCCAAAGACCTGAGAGAAGTCTTTGAGTATCTCAACCGCTCAAACGTCATCCTGTTTTTGGTCAACATGGAAGACATTCTGGGGCAGTCCGACAAGCAGTCTCTCAAAAACGTCCTCAACGTTGACCAGATGATTTACGTACTCAACCAGCCGACAAACATTCCCCGAAAATGCGCTGTCGTGTTAAGCCAGTACGACAAATACAAGCCGGAAGTCGATCAAAAATACGGCGGGGACGTTCTGGAATACCTGCGCGTCAATCTGCCTCAGCTGCACGGTCAGTACGTCCGCAACAAGAGTTTTGAAATCATTCCCGTCGCCGCCGTTGAGCAGACTCAAACGGTTGTGGAAAACGGAACCGTCAAAAAAGTTCCCGCGCCGGAATTTACTTCATACAACCTCGAAACGCTCATCCGCTGGATTGCCGCCGCCGTTGACGAGCTGGAACCGAAAATTGTTACACAGACAGAAATTGTCAATCCCGTTGAAAAGGGCTGCTTTAAGCCCAGCGACAAGCGCCATCCCATTAACTTTTTTAAAGAAAAATACACGACCGGCTGCATGACTGCTGTTTTCGGCTGCGCGTCGCTGCTATGGGGAACGTTTCTGGTTTTGGTGTGCTTTTGTATCCTGACAATGGCGCTTACCGAAAAAGGAAACAACGTTTTCTTCTGGTTTTTTTTGGGAATCTTTATTTATATTTTGTACCGCTGTTTTTCCAGTTGCAAACAAGAATAGAATAAAAATACATCGTCATTTTCGTTTCCCCAGATAACGCCACTGAATAGAGCGCAATCGCCAGCAATACCATCATGAAAGTATACTACGCCCTTTACGATCAGTCATACGACAACAACGCCCAGTACTGGACCTGGTTTCCGGAAGAGATATCTCAACCGATGCGCGACGCGATTGCGTCCAAATCCGGCGCGTTCCAGATGAGGCCCAAACACCCCAATCGGCTGGAAACGCCTGACGTTGTCGGGGGAATTATCAACTACGATCAATGGTGCGTCGTCTATCGGTTTTTCAACGGAGGGAACGACCCGCAGGGGCGCCCTGACCGCTGCGTTCTGGCGACGGCGTGGGTTAAAACGGATGAAGCGCAGGGACAAAATCTCTACGACCTGCTCTTCTGCCCCGTTTTTCAAAATGTTCAGAAAGACGCGCTGACTCAATGCCCGGTTCCCGCTCCGCAAAAGCTGATCGAGAACTATTCCAACCCGGTTCAGCAGAACGACCCGCAATTCGACATTTACAAAGCCGATCCCGATATCGAAAATTGGTCGTTTAAAACTCCGGAAGAAATAGAGGTCGTTGGGAAACTGTTTCCATTTTTGACTGAAGAAGGTTTGCAGTCGTTACAGATTTTACAAGCCGCCGAGTACATGGAAACGTTCTCTGGAACGCCTCTTGCCAGCGGTATAACGTTCATTCCCCAAACCGCTGATCAGGAGTCTGAAAACGATGCAGCCGACGAAGCGGAATTCAAAAGGCTGCTTTTATACAGAGCGCTTTTTCAAGGACTGGTTTTGCTGGTTCTCATGATCGCAATAACGTTTACGATATCTCATTCCACGACTTGCCAAAAGTTTTTTACAACGCTTCGACAATACATTCAAAAGAAACCAAACGTTCAGCAAAACAATCAGACGATAAATCACGAACCGGTAATTCAAGCGGTTCCGAAAACGGCGCCGACTGACGACGACTCCGACCAGTAACAAACAACGCTTCCTTTTCCCTTAACTGACAATGGAAACTTCACAAATCAAGATTGCAATTGTCGGCATGACCGGCGCGGGTAAGACGGTTTAATCTTTTATGTAACAAAAAGCCGATGACGTTCTCGCCATCGGCTTTGCTGTTTATTCTTTAGAATTGACGAATTGTCAGGCGCCCTTCGCGGGTTTCCAGCTGTCTTTCAGACTGACGGTGCGGTTGAAGACCAGCTTTTCCGGCGTCGAGTCTGGATCGCAGCAGAAGTATCCGGTGCGTTCAAACTGGCAGCGGTAGCCCGGTTGGACGGTTGCCAGAGCCGGTTCGACTTTGCAGCCGGTCAGAACTTTAAGGGAATCCGGATTGAGCTGTTCCAGCCAATCGCCTTCGACGTCGTTCAAGCTCTGGCAGAGCAGGAGTTTGTCGTACAGACGAACTTCCGCGTCAATAGCCGCGGCGGCGTCCACCCAGTGAATCGTCCCTTTGACCTTGCGACCGTCGGGCGACTGCCCGCCTTTGGTTTCCGGGTCGTAGGTGCAAATCAGCTCGACAACCTCGCCGTTTTCGTCTTTGACGAAATCCTCGCACTTGAGATAGTACGCCCAGCGGAGTCGAACTTCCTTGCCCGGCGCGAGGCGGAAATAGCCCTTGACCGGCTCTTCCATGAAGTCCGTCTTTTCGATGTAAATGGTTCGTGACATCGGAACCTGACGCGTTCCCGCCGATTCGTCTTCCGGATTATTAATCGCTTCCAGATACTCGACTTTCCCTTCTTCCCAGTTGGAAATTGTTACCTTGAGCGGATTGAGAACCGCCATCACGCGCGGGGCGACTTTGTTGAGATGTTCGCGGACGCAGTGTTCCAGCAAGCCCATCTCGACAAGGCTTTCCATCTTGTTCATGCCGATTTTCTGGCAGAAGAGTTTAATCGCCTCGGGCGTGTAGCCGCGGCGGCGAATGCCGCAGATGGTTGGCATGCGCGGGTCGTCCCAGCCGGAAACCAGCCCTTCCT
>JAZRTH010000858.1:0-2575 GCA_045651945.1 Thermoguttaceae bacterium | reverse complement strand
AGACAATATCAAATTGGATTCTAATATGGCGCCAATTGTTATCAGCGCGAGCGTAACTCGAACCAATACCGCATACCGTATGCCGTCGCGAGACGAGAAAACTTTTTTTGAGAGTTCCCCCGGCAACTGCCCTCAAATGTTTGGAGCGGCTCATTCTGCGTTTTGCCAGGGCGTAATGTGCGATGGCGCGGTCAGGACGTTCCCGTACAAAATTGATCCTCGCGTAATGGGCTGCTATTGCAACCGCATGGACGGCGTGTCGATTGAATCTATTACGGTGCAATAATCGCCACATTTTTTTAAAAAAAGCGATTTTTTATCGAAAATCTGTTGTAAACGTATTTATTATTGATCCAAAAGCTGGTATAATAAGTTTCATCATGGGGAATATAAATTTTGAGTTTACCTGAAAATATTCCCGGAAATTTTCAATGAGTTCCTTTTATACAGAGAAATAATAATGAGCGCCGTGTTAGTAAAACAACAGTATCGAAGCGGGTTTACGCTGGTGGAATTGCTGGTTGTAATTGCCATTATTGCGGTTTTGGTCGGCTTGATGGTTCCAGCAGTTCAGTCAGCCCGAGAGTCTGCGCGTCAGACGGAATGTAAAAATAATCTCAAGCAGATTGGATTGGGGTTCCAAAGCCATCATGAAGCCAACGGGAACTGGCCTGCTAACGGCTGGGGCTATGGCTGGGCAGGCGACCCCAACATGGGCAACAGCCGACGTCAGCCGGGCGGATGGATGTACAATCTTCTGCCATATACAGATTACCAGAATATTTGGGAATTGGGTCTGAACGTGGGATCGTCATATACGGATGAAAACCGTAAGAATGAGATTGGAAAACAGATCAGTACTCCGACGAAGTGGATGAACTGTCCGACTCGCCGACCCAACAAAGCGTATCCCAACGCAGCCGGACAGGCGGTTATCAACGCGACAACTCAAACCGTTCACGCCAGAGCGGATTACTGCGTCAACGCCGGGAATTTTAAAGATTGTACTACTGGATACGATCTTCCCAGCGCCGTTGGAACAAGAGATAACGTATACGCAAGCGCTTCTGCCGCCAACTGGAACGCTCTGGACAGAGCAACCAGCGGATACAGTTCTTATACCAACTCCGGAATTTCGTACTTTGCCTCTCAGTTTTCAGAAGCGGACGTTAAAGACGGGTTGAGCAACACGCTTTGCGTTGGCGAGAAATACCTCCCGCTTGATCAGCGTTTGAGCGGAACAAACGGCTGTGACAACAACCCCGCTTACGTTGGCTTTGACTGGGACAACGTTCGTTGGGGACCGGCGTTTGAAGGACAGACCAAACGTCCAGACGATTTTACCAGAGATTCCAACATGGCGCCGATCGTTATAAGCGCCAGTATAACGCGCGGCAACGGTAGCTATCGTATGCCGACTCGCGATGAAAAGGGCTATTTTTCAGGATCCCCGAACGACGCCCCACAGTTTTTTGGATCGGCGCACTCAGCGTTCTTCCAGGGAGTTATGTGCGACGGCGCTGTCAGAACGTTCCCGTACAATATCGACGCTCGCGTAATGGGCTGTTACTGCAACCGCATGGACGGGGTTGCGATTGAGTCCATTACTGCACAATAATCAGCAATTGTCAATTAGCAATTTGCAATTGACGCAAGCTCCTCAATATGCTATATTGTGAGGCGCTAATTTGAAATAGTTTGTTTTTCCTTTTTTCGGACGCGAAAGCGTCTAACATGCAGTTATGAAAAAATTTACTTTGATTGCGGCTTTGATCGCCGTTGTTGGACTGTCCTCGCTGGCGTCCGCCGCTGAATTCGGTTCTGTTTCCGCCAAATCCTGGGGAAAGACCGCTGACGGCAAAGAAGTTATTCTCTACACGCTCACCAATGCCAAGGGCATGACAATGACCGTTACCAACCGCGGCGCGACGATCGTTTCTCTTACCGCTCCGGACAGAGAGGGCAAGTATGAAAACGTTGTTGTTGGGTACGAATCGATTGAAAAGTACGACGACAAAACCCCGTATTTCGGCGCCTTTATCGGTCGTTACGGCAACCGAATCGCCAACGGCAAGTTCACCATCGACGACAAAGAATTCAATACGGAAATCAACGAAGTTTCCCACAACGTTACGCTTCACGGCGGCAAAATCGGCTTCGACAAGAAAGTCTATTTCTCCGTCCCAACCGTAACCCCGTTCGGCCCGAGCGTTAAATTCTTCTTTGAAAGCAAAGACGGCGAACAGGGATTTCCGGGAACGCTGCGCGGAGCCGTTACTTATACGCTCACCAACAACAACGAGCTGATTTGCAACTACGTCGCCTTTACCGACAAGCCGACCGTTTGCAACCTGACCAACCACTCCTACTTCAATCTCAGCGCCGGCGACCTGTCCAAGGAGAACCTCAACGCGACGCTTCAGCTCAAGATTAACGCTGAGAAATACAACCCGGTTGACAAAAACCTCATCCCGACTGGCATTGAACCGGTAGAAGACACCCCGTTTGACTTCCGCGAATTCAAGGAAATCGGCGAAGATCACGACGCTGACTGCGAACAGTTCAAGTACACCGG
>JAZRTH010000857.1:0-4384 GCA_045651945.1 Thermoguttaceae bacterium | reverse complement strand
TCCCGAGCCATGCGGGAAGGATATACGCTGTGAGTTGCGAGTGGCGAGTTGCGAGTTGCGAGTTGCGAGAAAGCGCAAGCGGCGGCTTGTTGGTTATGCGCGGGTCAGTCCGTACACGGATTTTACGGATTAGACGGATTTTCACCGATTGATTAATGGAATTCGTTTAACTATTGAGCAACCGCTTGCGTTTCGGAGGGGACGACGTCCTCTTCGACCGCAGGCGTCCTCGCCTGCATCGCCGTCAGGCGAAAAAATAAATAGAAGTCGGTAACGGAACGAAAAACCTGGCGAGTCACAGTAGGAAACCCGTGGGGATATACTCTCTTTCCCGGATATTTAGAATTTCGGTTTCCGATTTTAGAGGATCAATGATTAGCAAAGGTTCCGTTCTTTTGAACGCCATCGTATTAAAATAACAACCAGTAAAAGCCATGTCTCTGATTAATGTTTTTTTTATTTTGATTGGGTGTTTTATAATACTTTGCGCATTATTGGTTTTGAGCGTTCTGTTTGGACCACTGGCGATAATCCTGTATATAATATATTTCAAAAGATTAAATACATTCTTTAGAATCGCTTTTCTTTTTCTCATTGCGTTTCAATTATATTCTCTGGTATATTTGATAAACTATAACCAAAATGAATCTCCCTTTTTTGTTGGCGGTGAATTTGGCACAACCAATTTGCATAGAAGTTTTTTTTCATATTCAGATAAGGATATAGACCGACTTTTAACGCTCATCAGAAAAGGCGCTGACGTTAATGCTCAAGACAACGCCGGGAATACGCCGCTGCATCGGCAAATGAAATATTTTGACGGCTATAGACCTTCTCAAATACTCATAGATAACGGCTCTGACATGAATATTCAAAATCATCAAGGAAAGACGCCGATTCGCCTTCTAATTGAATCTCTTGAAAATAAGCTTCGCCATAATGAAATAGAAAATTCAATGCCCTGTATAAAGGAGGGATTGCGTTTAATTGCAAGCAATAAATTTGACGCTAATATCAAAGACGATTGCGGCGCGTCCGTATTTGATTCGATTGTTGGCAGCAGCGCGATTAAACTCTGTCCTGAAGCAGTTCACGAAATAACAATAAAAGACGGCAGTTTATCTGTCCCGACGTTTGCCTATAACTCGTCCGGGGAACTGATTTACTGTAAAGATTCAACAGGAAAAACGGTTTATTCAAAGGAGAATTCAGAAGATTCCAGCCCTCCAACAGAATGCAATGCAATTGACGATTTGCGCCAGGCGATAAATCAGAACAACTATACAATTGAATATCAGCTTTTGGGATTTGAACCTCTCCCAAAATCAGAACCAATTTATAAAAATCCGAAGGATCGACCAAAACCTTTTTGGGTTGACAAGTTTATTAACGCCTTCCCCAGACCTGAATTATAAAGTTGACTTTTGGAAAATTGGGGAATTGCAACAGGTTCAACCAATCGTCCCAATATTTTTATAAAAAACCTGTTCGTCCTATTGTACTCAACTGCGAGAAGCGCTATAATCAAAATGTTGAGTAAACAGTTCATACGGTGTGAATTGTTATTTTCATAGAAAAGTTACCATTGCCTAAGTTCGCCTAACGGCGAATGCGTAATTCCGTTCGGATTTCCGGGGGCTTACGCACCCCGGCTCGCCAATCAACCAACCATGAAATACCAAACCCTGTTTACGATTGCGGCGATTGCCGCGCTGAGCGTTATGTCGGTCTGCTTTGCGGACAGCGCGCTGAAAGACTCGATTTTGAATTCCAACGACGAATCGTTTATTCTCGAAGCGATTCAGAAAGACGGGAACGCCCCGGACGACATTGACGTCAAGACGTCTGCCTGTAAACGGCTGGCGGTTTACGGAACGGCGAAGTCGGTTCCCGCTCTGTCGAAAATGCTGGCGGACGAAAAGCTCAACCATCCAGCCCGATTCGCTCTGGAAGCGATGCCGTGTCCGGAATCGGACGCCGCTTTGATTGAGGGGATTAAAACCCTCGACGGCGTTTGCTGCGTCGGGTGCGTCAATTCCGCCGCGGTGAAAAAGCTGCCCGCCGCCGTTCCGGTTCTAATCGCCCGGTTTGAAAACTGTAACGACCCCGCCGTGCGCGCGGCGATTTATCGCGCCTTAAGTGTGATAGGGACGGACAACGCACAAGGGTTCCTTCTCTCGAAAGCCAGCCAGCCGGACGCGGACGCTCAGGCGGCGCGCGTTCAGGGGGAAGCCCTTCTCAATCTGGTGGTGCGGTTCAGCCAGGCGGGTCAGCAAGACAAAGCGGTTTCCGTTTGCGAGGCGATTCGTTCCGCGGCGTTCCCGGCGTTTATTCAGAACATGGCTCTGTACCATGAATTGCTGGCAAAGCAGTCTGACGCCGTCGCGCTGCTCAAAGAGAAGCTTCAGTCGCCAGACGAACGGAAAGTCAATGTGGCGTTAAAGACGATTCGGGAATTTGAACCCAAAGACGCCCCGGCTATTGTCGGCGCTTTGATTGAGTTTCTCCCGAGTCTGTCACAGGACATGCAATGCCGAGTATTGTGGGCGTTGGGCGATCGTCAGGACGAAGCGTCGCAAGCGCTGACGTTCCCGGTTCTCAAAAAGTTCGCGACCGGGTCAGCGCCGCAAATGCAGCTTGTCGCGGTCAAAGGACTGGGCAAAGTTGCCAAATCGCGGGCGGTTGAATCGTTCGAGTACATAATGTCAATTCCGGTTCCGACCGATGAGGACCAGCTCAAGGACTTTGTTGCCGAACGCAACGCGGCGTTCGTCCGTCTGGACTGCCCGGCGGTGGAAGAGGCGATTGTCCGCCAGTTCCATAAAGAGAATTCCGACGTCAATCTGACGTCTCTGGTTTGGACGATTAAGCAGCTCCGTCTTCCGGTTTCCGCAGACGAACTGATTGCTCTGATTAAACCGGGAGTGAGTCCGGAACTTCGCGCGGAGTGCCTCAAGGCGCTGGGACAGATTGTAACAATCGATCAACTGCCCAAACTGGCGGCGGTTCTGGCGACGGAACGTAACGACGAGCTGTCAACCGCCGTTTTGAGCGACGCCTGCGCCCGCATGCCGCAGGAACAGTGCGCGGCGAAAATCGTCGAAGCGATGGGCGCGGCGAACTCTGAGGAAGATCAAATCCGAACGTTCCAGCTTCTCAAACTCATCGGCGGGAAAACCGCTCTGAACTATATCGACCAGGCGTGCCAGAACCCCGAGACAATCGACGCAGCAACGCAGATTCTGGGCAAATGGAATACGCCGGAGGACGTCAATACCGTCGCGGCTATCTGCCTGAAAGTTGCGAAGGAATCCAAAGACAAAAAGTACGCTGTTCGAGCGATTCGCGCCTATATCCGTTTGGCGAGACAGTTCTACATGCCCAGCCAGCAGAAGTTCAACATGTGCAAAACGGCGTTTGAAACCGCGACGCGTCCGGAAGACAAGACGTTGATTTTTGAGGTGTTCAAGCGCGTTATTGAAGTGGAAAGCGCCAAACAGGCGTTCAGCTACGCCTCCGACCCGCAGTACGCGGAACCCGCCTACGAAGCTGTCGTTGCCATCGCCGCCAAATTCCAGGGCGACTCCCCGGAACTGGCGCAGATGCTCAAGGAGATTGTTCAGAAGTCCAAGGTAAAAGCCACCGTCGACGGCGCGAAGGACCAGATCAACCGCGTGTCTCTGTCACAGCAGGACGCCCCGGTGGACATCGTTCGGGCGACCTACGGCGCAGGCGACAAAACCGTCGATGTAACGAAAAAGGTCAACGAGAAATTCTCTGGTAAACGGGGACTGAACCTCGGCGGATACAACGCTCTCTTCGGCGACGTCGCCCCGGGACAGTTCAAAACCCTGACGCTGGAAATCCAGTTCAAAGCGACCGGAGAAAAACGAACGCTGACTTTCTCGGAAGACGAAATGATTCTCCTGCCGGTAAAATAGATCGATTCCAGAGAGCTTTTTCTCGGAGTGCGAGAGCGCAGCGTAAGCGAAGCTCCCTCTTTTTTTAGCGAGCGTTAGCTCGCGTTTTTTTCGATTAAAGTCTCACGCGAAGTTCGCAAAAAATGAAAGGCGGTAATGGAGTGAGCGTTAGCGAACGGAATTACGCAGTTCGCCAACGGCGAACCAAAACGCCGGGATTACCATAAACCAATTGAATTTACCAATCAATGAAAGGCGGTAATGGGCGACCGAGAAAAGTCTCACGCAAAGTTCGCAAAGTTCGCGAAGTTTTAAAAAATGCTTTGCGTTCTCTGCGTTCTTTGCGGCTTAAAAAAACTTTAGTAAGGAAAGAGCAAGCGACCAACGGGAGCGATTATAATACGTCTCGCGCGGCAGCGCGGATTGGGAGCGGCGCCTCGCCGCAAGCGGGAGCTTTGCTCTCG
>JAZRTH010000856.1:0-2992 GCA_045651945.1 Thermoguttaceae bacterium | reverse complement strand
CAGAAGAACTTTGTCTTGCGGTCGTTTCGGTCCCGCCAGACACGGTTCAACGGTTGATAAATCAAGCGTTACAACCTGCGAATACTGCGGCGTCGGGGCGGTCGGCGATCGGAACAGCTTTTGCTCTTTCGTATACGCTTCCACAAAGGCGACTTCTTCTTCGCTTCTCCCGGTTTGACGGAGAAACTCAATCGTTTTGTCGTCCGTCGGGAAGAATCCCATCGTAGCGCCGTATTCTGGTCCCATGTTGGCGATAACGGCTCTGTCCGCCAATTTCATGGATTGAACGCCTTCGCCGAAGAATTCAACGAACTTGCCGACAACGCCGACTTTTCGTAACAGATTGGTAATCGTCAAAACGACGTCTGTGGCGGTAATCTCCGGACGCAGCGCGCCTGTCAGTTCCACGCCGACGACTTCCGGCAAGAGCATGTACAGCGGCTGACCGAGCATGACGGCTTCCGCTTCAATGCCGCCCACGCCCCAGCCCAGCACGCCCAAGCCGTTAATCATAACGGTGTGACTGTCCGTTCCAACGACGGTGTCAACCACTGCGACGTTTTCGCCGTTAATTGGTTTGACGAACACGCCTTTGGCGAGGTATTCCAGATTGACCTGATGAATGATTCCCGACGACGGCGGGACGATGCGGAAATTCTGGAACGCCTGCTGACCCCAGCGGAGGAATTCGTACCGCTCTTTGTTGCGGTGAAACTCGATTTTCAGGTTGTCCTGCAAGGCAGTGTCCGTTCCAAAACAGTCGGTCTGAACGGAATGGTCGATAACCAGGTCAACCGGAACGAGCGGATTGATTTTATCGGGATTCCCGCCCAAACGGTTCATCGCGTTTCGCATCGCGGCAAGGTCGACAACGCACGGAACGCCGGTAAAGTCCTGAAGAATCACCCGAGCAGGCTTGAACGGAATTTCCATCGGCGTAAACCCGGGCTTCCACGACGCGATATTGAGTACGTCTTTTTCCGTAACCTCAAAATTGTCACAGTTTCTCAACGCGTTTTCCAGAAGAATGCGAATCGAATAAGGCAGAGCGTCAATATTGACGTCTAAAGAATCAAGGCGATAAATTGTTGCCGTTGTCTTGCCAACGGTCAAGGTGGATTTGCTGTTAGTATAAGGCATGGCAGGATTAATGGGTCAAATATACCGATTGCGTCGTTCCGTTTATTCATAAAACTAGCTGTCAAACGAAGCTATAACATTATACAGCAAAATCGCCAATCTGGAATAGGGAGTAGACCGGAAGCCGTACACTAATATTATTAACTACAAAAACTGTACAATTCTTGCTGACAAACGATTGTTATAAATTGTCTAATTTACCTAATACGTAAATTTTTATGCAATGTAAAAGTGCTATAAAAAATTTTATATAATTTTGCAATATTATTTCCAGTCAATCGTTAATAGGGAGTATATTATTATTTAAAGTTGAATTAGCGCTTGAAACCGGGCGTTTTTGTATCGATTTCTTGCGTTAAGCAGATTTTCCGTTAATATTTTTGTATTTAGCGCAGAATCTCTATTTTTTACTTTAATTTTTTGAAAAGCAAACGTAAATATCCCCTAGATTGCGTATTTTTACTGCAATTTTTAAAACAGGAGACAATTATGCCAAGAAAATCCAAGGCGTTGACCAATCGCCAGCGAGAAGTTTATGAATTTATCAAGCGGACAATCAAAGCCAAAGGGTACTGCCCAACCGTTCGTGAAATCGGCGACGCAGTTTCGATCAATTCTCCCAACGGCGTTATTGGGCATCTCCGCGCGCTGATTAAAAAGGGCTTGATTACCCGTCAGCCGCACCTGTCCCGATCAATTCAGCTTGTCAATCAGAAAGAATCCAGTTCTCTTGTTGATGGGGCAACCGTAGCCAATAATCAGTTTGTACCAGCAGAAAACCCTTCTCCGACGATTTTGGAACATATTATTCCTGTTAACGGCGCGAATCAGTTTGTTACTGTTACAGACAATTCGTTCAGCGACGCTAAAATCGTTGCTGGAGACGTTATTGTCGTTCGTACGGACGTTCCCGCCAGCGAAGGTCAGACCGTTTTGGCAACCGTTAAAACCGGCAAACTCTCTCTGCTCAAATGGGGCGCAGACGCCGTCAAAAAGATCGGTCAGGGCGACTTGGCAGATTCCACCAAATGCCCGGCGGTTATCGGTATTGCCGTTGGCGTACTCAGAGCGCTCTAAAACTGATTTCAAACCACTGTATATAAAACGCAACGCTTTACGAAGAAATGAGTTATTCTTCGATAAGCGTTGTTTTGTTTTAATGGTAAAGTTGTTTCTCGAAACTCGCCACTCAATAGGCAGTGGTTAGTGTTAAGTGGTAAGTGGTAAGGGAGATTAACGCTTGCGTACTAACCACTAAAAACTAACCACTAACCACATAAATAATCTTCTCGCAACTCGCTACTCGCAACTCGCAACTCTCTTACGCCTGATGGTTGACGATGACGTCTTCGAGAATGTCGAGTCCTTCTTTCGCCTGGTCCATGGTCAGATTGATTGCCGGGAGCATACGAATAACGACGTTGTGCGTGCAGTTGATTAACAGCCCGCGTTCCATGCACTCTTTGACGGCGAACGCGCCCTCGACGTTGAGTTCGATGCCGATCATGGTTCCGGCGCAGCGTATGTCCTTAATCAGACTGCACTTCTGCTGCATCTGCTCCGCTCGCTGACGGAAGTAATTCTCGATCTTTTTGGCGTTTTCGAGCAGGTGTTCTTCTTCGATCATCTGGATGGTGGCAATACCGCCAGCCGCGGCGATGGGGTTTCCGCCGAAGGTGGAAGCGTGCATTCCGCGTTTGAGGTCGTGGGCGATGTCAGCTCGCGCCAGGAACGCGCCTGCGGCGGCTCCGCCGGAAATCGCTTTGGCGAGGGACATGGAATCGGGCGTTACGCCGAACTTCTGGTACGCGAACCAGTAGCCCGTTCGACCGCAGCCGGTTTGAACTTCGTC
>JAZRTH010000855.1:0-4866 GCA_045651945.1 Thermoguttaceae bacterium | reverse complement strand
TCAGCAGGGAATTGAACCGGGCGACGCGATTATCGGGCTTCACAAATGGGAAACCCTTTCCATGGAAAACGTTATGTACGTTTTGACTCGAGACGACCTGGCTTCCTTCTCGCCGTTGAAGTTTTTGGTAATCCGCAATCGAAATGTCCTCTACGGAGCCATGACGCTTACCAAGTCCAACAATAATAACGTTGCAAGTTACTGAGAATTAGGCAGTAGGCAATAGGCAGTAGGCAGTAGTTTTTAAAACAGACGCGATAGCGTTCCTATAGAACCGCTTTAGCGGTTCAATGTTAGTAGCCGTGGGTTTTACCCACGGAAGAAGTGGAAAGGACGCAAGCGATTCGCTAACTACTTACAACTAACCACTAACCACTAACCACTAACCACTTACCACTAACCACTAACCACTTCTTCCCATGTCTTCCCTTGAATCTGACGTCTTTCGCTGGCTCCAGAGCCGTGGGCTGTGGACGCAAACGCGCGATTCCAATCCCAACGTAGTTGTCGGACCGGGCGACGACGCAGCCGTCTTGGCGCGCCCGGCTGGGGATGTCGTTGTCAGTACCGACATGCTTTCCGACGACGTCGATTTCCTCCTGGCGGAAGCGAAGCCGGAACTGGTCGGAAGAAAAACGCTGGGCGTTAATCTGTCAGACCTGGCGGCGATGGCGGCGACTCCGATCGGGTTTACCGCCTCGGTCGCCGTCGATAAAAACTGGTCAAAACCCGCGTACGGGAACCTGTCTTGCTTGAATTATCTCAAACGTCTTTACGAGGGCATGCTCACGCTGGCGGATGAGTTCAACTGCCCGCTGGTCGGCGGCGACACCAACTGTTTTAGCGGTCCGCTGACGATTTCCATAACCGTTTTCGGCGTCATTCCTCACATCCCGCAGAGGCGGAAAAAGTACATTCCCTGGACGAGAAGCGCGGCTCAACCCGGCGACGCGATTCTGCTTACCGGCGCGGTGGGGGGAAGCATTAATGGACGTCAGTTTACCTTCACGCCCCGGGTCAACGAAGCCTTGTATTTACGGCAGAACTACGACATCCACGCTGCCATGGACATCTCCGACGGCTTGTCGCTTGACCTGTTCCGAATGACGACTGCGTCCAACGTCGGGGCGGCTCTTGATCTCGACGCCATCCCGATTCACCGCGACGTCAAAAAAACCAAAGACGACGTAACTCCTTTGCAACACGCCCTTTCAGACGGCGAAGACTTCGAGCTGATTCTGACTGCATCGCCCAAAACGGCAGAAAAAATCCTCTGCGACGAAACGCTCCGATCGCTGGGCGCGAAGATTGCCAGAATCGGAACCGTCGTGAACCAGCCCGGTCTGTGGACGACAGACGGGAAGGAAATCTCCCCCTCCGGCTGGCTGCACTAAGTCAGATTTTTGCAGAAATCTCTCGATTACGTCTATTTTTTCTATTTTTCCCTCGTTCCTGCTTCTATTTTCTTACATATATGGTATAATAGTAAAAGTGGTAAATTGTATATGGAGCATTAGAGTCTTGTTCTATAGCTTCGGTTTGCCATTATCCCCAAATTACTTCTTACTCCATTACATATTTTTTGTTATGAAAAGCACATATCGTTTGTTTGTCGGACTGTTGGTTATGACGATGTCGGCGCTGGCTTACGCTGATCCTGCGAATCCTGTAATTCTGCCGGAAGAAGGCGCGACGTCTCTGAACGCTAACACGATTAATCAGAATATGGGACCTGACGTTACCGTTTGGGTTCAAAATACTTTCGGCTCAGAAATCGAACTCAACTCCGGTTCGCCCTCAATTCCTGCCAACAGCGAGGGCCTGATAATCGGCGGAACGAGCGATACCGCTAAAATCAAGCTTCAGACAAACAACCTGCTCAACATTAATCAAACAACGGTTCAGCCAAACGGTACTTTTACCGTTTCCGGAGCAAGCGGGACGAGCGATTATTTCGATACCAGCCTTTCTATCGAGGGGGGAACTGTCCAGATTAAAAAGGGCACGTTCTCCATGAGAAGCTCTGATATTTCCATTTCAAGCGGTTCTTTGGAGTTTTTAGGCCGAGTTCGAGTCGGCTACAATTCCGACACAACTGGAGCGTCCACGTTAACTCAGACCGGCGGAACTGTTACAATTCAAGCTATGTCCAGCAGTGAAAAGAATCAATATTTCATTATTGGATATTATAGCGGATCCGAAGGCGAGCTTAACATCTCCGGCGGTACTTTTACCACGGCTATGGAAACCAAAATTGGCGACAGCGGGACAGGAACCTTCAACCTTACCGGGGGAACGTTCAATCAAACCGCCGGCTGGGCGAACCTGGGTTACGAAGCCAGCGGCAAAGGAACTATGACCGTCAATGGCGGAACGTTCAATTATACAGCTAATGATTTCCGCGTTGGCCGCGCTGGTCATGGCGAACTCAGTTTAGAGTCTGGAACATTCAATCTCGGTTCAAAAGTTCTTGTTATTGGATACTATGAAGGTTCAACCGGCGAATTTACCATGACCGGCGGAACTCTGACAGCCAATGCTCTTACACTGGGTGAAAAAGGCGCGACTTACAACGACGATGGAGAAGTTGTTAAAGCCGCCGCTAACGGAACGGCGACTTTTACCAACATTGCCAATCAATCTTTTGCAGCCGACGTAGTTGTTGGAAGTTACGGTACAGGATCGCTTGCGTTGGACAATTCTTCTTTTTCAACAAGTGGATATCTGTACGTTGGAAGATATGAAGGATCGTCTGGAGAAGTAACGCTGAAAAACGGCTCGACGTTTACGTCTCCGAGTCATTCTCTTCGTATTGGACAAGAGGGAACCGGCGTTGTTAATGTCCTGTCCGGTTCAACGTTGAACAGTTCCGGTCAAGACATTCACATTGGTTACGGCTCCACAGGCGACGGAACTCTTACCATTGACGGAGGAACCGTCAATTCAAAAATTGTAATGGTTGGCAACAGCGGAACCGGCAAACTTGAGGTTAAAAGCGGAACGCTCAACGCTGGGTCGTCTCACCTTTATGCAGGAAACAACGCCGGAGCAAACGGAACAATCAATATTTCCGGAGGTACAGTAACCGCAGGCGACCTGCGCATCGGAGAAAACGGAACCGGCGAATCCAATATTTCCGGCGGAGCTGTTACTTTTAATACCATTATGTACGCTGGCTTGAACAATCAGGGAACTATTAATATTTCCGACAGCGCTAACGTTACCGTCAAGGGCAATATCATTGCTGGTTATAATACGATTCCGACAGAATCAAACCCGATTTCAGGCAATCTTAACATTTCCGGCGGAACTGTTACAACTAACGGCAGCGTTCTTATTGGAAACAATGCAAACGCCGTCGGCTCTGTGAGCGTTTCCGGCGGAACGCTGACTGTTAAAAGCGAGCTTCGCGTTGGCGACTCTGGCGTTGGTACAATGACTATTACAGGGGGAGATACAACTGTTACAGGATTAGCCAACGTTGGATACGCTTCCGGGTCAACTGGAAAGCTTTCCATTAAAAATGGAACGGTAACTCTTACCAATTCCGGCGCGTCGTTCCGTATTGGACGTTACGGAACTGGAACCGTTGAAGTTCTTGAAGGCGGCAATCTTATTGTTAATAACAACAGTACAGATCTTGGCTATTATGGCACAGGCGTTGGAACGTTAACTATTAATGGTGGAACCGCGACACTCAATTCCCTTCGGGTCGGATATGCTGCGAATTCAACCGGTGCGTTCAATATGCTTGGAGGTCGGCTCGACATAACTGGAACAGAAATCAACGTTGGTTATTCTGGACACGGCGAAGCGACCGTTTCCGGCGGTGAAATCAATTTTACCAGTCTTCGCGTTGGTCGTGAAAACGGCTCGTACGGCAAATTGACCATTGAAGGATCCGGCGTCATGAACATGACAAGCGCCGCGAGAATCAGCGCCAATGCCGGTTCTGAAGGTCATGTGTACATTAAAGACAACGGTCAGATGAATGTTGCCAAAGAATTGACGATTGGTCAAAACGCCTATGGTACAGTTGATGTTTCCGGCGGTCAGCTTAACGCCTATCCGATTAATATTAACAACGGTAAATTAGACGTTTCCGGCGGCGTTGTTCGCAGCAATCAGATTCTTGTAAACAACGGTTCGTCAATGACTCTTTCCGGCGGAACCATGAACGTTGGCGATGTAAACGTATATTCTGGAACGACAGCCGCTCTTAATGGAGGAACGCTTAACGTTGCATCGTATGTCAACGAAGGAACGACGACATTCAACGGCGCGACTATCAATTTGGGGTCTAACGGCTTTATCAATTCAACGGGAACGTTTACCGCGACAAGCGGCTCCGTTATCGTTACTCCTGGCGATTATTATTCCGAATCTGACCAGGTTCTCATTGGTCGTTTTGCAGACGCTGATACTGCTAACAGCGTTAAGAATCTGACAACCGTTCCAGAGGGCTGGACAACGGCTGTTATAGATTTAAGCGGATCCTCGGCAGTGATTGCTCAAAAAGGTTCTGAACCGTCAGGCGTTAAAATCTGGAACGCTGGAACAGAGGGCAATATGAGCAGCGACAGCAGCTGGTCAGGCGATACGTCTAACAATACCGGATATGTTCTCGGCGGAACAAACAAGTTCAAGGACTTTGCCGGAGATCTTGTTCTTGTAGACGGTACAAATACATTTTCAATCAACGCGCCTGTTCCGTCAGGTCATTTATTGGTTAATGACGGCGGAACCACAACATACGGAAGCGGCGATATTTCAATGAACGGAACGCACATTGTCAACGGCGGAACATTCCAAACCACAAGCGGCAAGACCCTTGTCATTGCTGGTACGGAATCAGATCCAGCGTAT
>JAZRTH010000854.1:0-4290 GCA_045651945.1 Thermoguttaceae bacterium | reverse complement strand
ATCGGAGAAGCGCAAAATATGAAACCGTTATACAAAAACATAATTGCAATCGCGATTGGAATCGCGATGTCCCTTGCGCCGTTGTATCCGTGTATAGAGTGGGCTGCGGGAGGGGATGGAACGTATCTTCCGTTATTTCTTGTATACGGTCCCGGAGGAATTTTTTGTCCGTTAGCTTTAGTATTATATGCAGTGTACATTTTAGCTGTTCGTTACGACAGACGTCTTATATTTGTCGTTCTTTTTGTTCATTACTTTAGTTTCTATGCGTGTTTAAAAACTTATAGCAGAGATATGATACAATTGGATTTTCTTGTAGATCATTTATTCCGCGCGTCGACCTCACTCCAGATGTTTATTGTCCAATGGCTGCCCTTTGTTCTGTTTGCCATTTACAATTTGTTCGCCCTTTATATAGTCTTAAAGATTATTTTCAGTTCCCTGTTTAAACAAAAATCAGACGTTTCCGCAGATTAGTTTTTCGTATCCGCGCCAAAGGAGATGTTATGCAAAAGATAAATTCCAATATTGCAAAATACGTTTTTATCGCATTAACCGTTCTCGTCGTTTGCTTTTTAATATTGACGCTTATCGTTCGATTTTATAAAGATTCTGATGGCAACTCTCTTTTGGATTATGCTATTGAGAACAACTCTTTAATTCAGGTTAAATGCCTGGTCGCCTTGGGCGCGGACGTCAAAGCAAAAGACGATTCTGAATTTACCGCCTTGCGTCATGCATCTTCAAACGGTTCTTTAGAAATTGTTCAATGGCTGGCTGAACAGGGCGTGGACGTCAAAGCAAAAGACAGATGGGGAAGTTCTACTCTGATATATGCCGTTCAAAGCGGTAATTTGAAACTTGTTGAGTGGCTGGTTAAGCAGGGATTGGACGTCAATGCAAAAGATGATGATGGATTTACCTCCTTACATAGAGCTGCTTCCGACGATCATTTAGAAATAGTTAAATGGCTCGTTAAACAGGGGGCGGATATCAATGCAAAAGACAGAGATGGATTGACTGCCTTACATTGGGCTGCTATGTACGATTCTTTCGAGGTTATTAAATGGCTTGTTGAACAGGGGTTGGACGTCAATGCAAAAGACAATAAAGGAGAGACTCCTTTGGATAAAGCCAATGATAATCTTCTTTCAAGTGAAGACGTAGTTCAATGGCTCAGAGAGCATGGCGGGAAAACAAAAGACGATTTGGAATAAATCGGAGAAGTGGAAAAGGAGATGTTATGCAAAAGACAAATATTGCAAAATACGTTTTTATCGCATTAACCGTAATCGTCGTTTGCTTTTTAATATTATCAGCTATCGTTCGATTTTATAAAACTCCTCTAGGCGATACTCTCTTGGATTATGCTATTTATAATGACTCTTTAATACAGGTTAAATGTCTGGTTGCCTTGGGCGCGGACGTCAAAGCAAAAAACAAAGACGGATATAACGCCTTGCATTATGCCGCTATAAATAGAAACAGTTCTTTAGAAATAGTTCAATGGCTGTCTGAATATGGATTGGACGTCCATGAAAGAGTCTACGATGGAGGAACAACCTTGCATTTAGCCGTTGCCAGCTATAATCTGGCGCTTGCTGAATGGCTGGTTAAACAGGGATTGGACGTCAACGCAAAAAATGACAAAGGCGTAACCGTTTTGCATACTGCCGTCCATGGCGGCGATTTGAAGGTTGTTCAATGGGTGGTTGAACAGGGCGCGGATGTCAATGCGAAAGACAACGATGGAATGACAGTTTTACATTGGGCTGCCATGAGAAATACTGTCGAGGTTGTTCAATGGCTCGTTGAACAGGGGTTGGATATCAATTCGACAGACAACGCCGGCGAGACGCCCCTGGACAAGGTTTGTCAACGCAATAATGCCGTAACTCAATGGCTTCGAGAACATGGCGCGAAAGAGTCAAAGCAGTAGCCATAATTTTCTATCTTTAATCTGAGGGCGCGTTCAAAAATAAACAAAAAAAGAGAACACAGAGATCGCAGACTACTCGCAGAGAGCGCAGAAGCAAGCGGCGCGAAACCGCGCGGGCAGAAGGACTAGGTTTTGCCTCCGAAAAGGCTGATTTTAGCGCTACCCACGTCCAATCGGGAACCGACCCTGTCGGTGTGTCAATTACGCCTGATTCTCAGGCTATGACACGATGTCCGCTTGCGATTTTTAAAAATATTTCGGTTTTATATATTTAATAAATCGGGCGGGAATCGTGGCGTAGACAACGAAGTTGGCGTCGTCGCCACATTCCCAGCCCGTCTGCGTATTCTGCGAGGAGTCTGCGTACGCTGCGTTCAAAAATAAAAACTATCAACATTCGCAACCCAAAATTTTCTATTCTTAAATCTGAAAAAAACTTGCCCGTCCCCTTGTACAAAATCTCATTTGGGGTTATAATTATATTAATATAGTAGCGAGTTGGGAGTTGCGAGTTGCGAGAAAGCAACGAGCGGCAAAATCAACTCCTCACTCCTCCCTCCTAACTCCTAACTAAATTAACCTCGGATTTAAACAAATGAAACGACTACTATATACTACTATCGCGCTGACGCTGTTGGTTTGGCTTGGTTCGACAGGCTTGGCTCAGGAAGCGGAGCAGAAACCGGATCAGGCGGCGGAAGCGGCTCAAACGGCTCAGCCAGCGCAACCGAAGGCTCCGGAAGAGCCGTCGCTGGAAGAGAAACAGCGCATCGTTCACGACCAGTGGAAGCGGCTGGAAGAGATTCTCCTTCGCATGTCGGAAACGACGGCTCTGACCGACCCCGACAGAGCGGAGTTGATTAAAAAGGTCATTGCTCAGGGCAAGCAAAAGATGATCGACCCGCAGTTCCAGACGCTGACTGATTTGCTCAAAGACGGCGAAATCAGCCGCGCTCTGGACAACCAAAAGGATCTCCGCGCCGACCTCAACGACCTGCTCAAGGTTCTGGAAACGGAAAACCGCATGCGCCGCGTCAAGTCGGAAAAAGAGCGAATCAAGGGGTACATAAAGGATCTGGAAAAGCTCATTGCCGGTCAGAGGAACTTGCAGAATCAAACCATGAACTCGGACGACGTCCAAAAGCTGTCCGGTCAGCAAACCAAACTGTCCGAGATGGCGGAATCCCTCAAACAGAAAATGGACGCCGACGAAAAAGCCGGTCAGCCGCAAGACTCCCAGAACTCTGAAAATCAGGACGGAGAGAACAAAGAGGGAGAAAACAAAGACGGCGAAAAGCAGGACGGCGAAAACCAGGACGGTCAAAAGCAAGACGGTCAAAACCAGGATGGCGAAAACCAAGACGGTCAAAAGCAGGACGGTCAGAACCAGCAAGGTCAGAATCAGGAAGGACAGAATCAAGAGGGTCAGAATCAGGAAGGTCAGAATCAGCAGAATTCCGATTCTCAAAAGGAGGAGTCTCCGCAGGATCGTCTGAAAAAAGCCCAGCAGAAGATGGAAGAGGCGCAGAAGAAGCTCGAACAGGCGCAGAAAGAAGGCGCGGTCGAAAAGCAGGAAGAGGCGCTGCGCGAGCTGGAAAAGGCGAAGTCGGAGCTGGAAGAGATTCTGCGTCAGCTGCGAGAGGAAGAAGAGAAGCGCAAGCTGGCTCAGCTGGAAGTTCGGTTTAAGAAGATGCTGGAACTGCAGAAGTCGATTTACGATTCGACGCTCCGTCTGGACGAAAGGCTTAAAAAGAACGACGGGAAAGACGCGGACGGGACTTTGTCTGTGGAGTCGGTTCGTCTTTCCGGGCGCGAAAACGACGTCTATATGGAAGGAACCAAGGCGCTGCTCTTGTTACAGGAAGACGGAACGGCGGTCGCCATGACCGAGGCGTTAGCCAGCGCCGTCGAGGACATTGAGGGCGTAATCGAACTGTTTAACAAGGCGAACGTCGGGATAAGCAACCAGACTCGTCAGGAAAACATTATCGCGACGCTGGAAGAACTCCTTGAGGCGATCAAGCGCGAGCTGAAAGACATGGAGGATAAGGAGCAGCAAAGTCAGGACGGGGAATCGCCCGCCGGCGAGATGATGGAAGCCCTGGTCGACCAGCTGGCGGAACTGAAAATGATTCGCTCCATGCAAATGAGAATCAATAAAACGACCCAGCGATGCCAAAAGCTCATTACCGGCGCCGCTGCGGAAGATCCGGAAGTTATCAACGTTTTGAACGAACTGTCCGTCCGCGAAGAACGACTTCGTCAGATACTTCACGATATTAGTATTGGAAAGAACAAGTAAGTGCGAAAAATGGAAGGCGGTAATGGAGCGACCAACGGGAGCGTAATTA
>JAZRTH010000853.1:0-5484 GCA_045651945.1 Thermoguttaceae bacterium | reverse complement strand
CGCGACCCGGAAATTGGCTGCGCGACCGTTCTGCCGCTGATTGCCCGTCCCAAGCCGACCGTTGCTCCGGAACTTGTCAAGCCGGGCGAGATCCCGTCTCAGGAATATATCTCGCTCCCGGATCGGGACTGGAAAAAGCGTCCGCAGGCGGAAGTTACCATCGCTAACGTCTATCAAAGCCTTAAACCATGGCCGGAGAATACGAAGATTAAATCGCTGAGAATCGTCCAGATTTATGCCATGTCTGTTCCGTCCGGCTGGCTGAAATACACCGGGCGGCAGGAAGGAACGACGCTTCACACCGCAACCATCAGCCCCGTTCGCGGGGTAATTGGAATCGTTCCCGTTGAAGAAGACGGCTCGGCGCACTTTATGGTTCCCGCTCAGATGGAAGTGTTCTTCCAGGCGCTGGACGAAAACGGAAACGCTGTTCAGTCCATGCGTACCGGGACGTACTTTCAGCCCGGCGACAACGTCTCCTGCGTTGGATGTCACGAACCAAAAGGGCAGATAACGCGCTCGTCAAGCGTTCTGCCGACGGCGTTTACCCGCCCGGCGTCCATACCGCAGCCAGACGTCGAAGGAAGCCGTCCCGCCAACTTCGTCGAACTGGTTCAGCCGATCCTCGACAAACACTGCGTCGAGTGTCACGCCAAGCCCGAAAGTAATACGTTCTCGCTGGCGCGTGAGCCGTACGTTCCGTATCACAAGACGAAGTTTTATCAGTCGTACTACAATCTGTCGTTTAACGGCTGGTCGTTTTACGACTACGTCCATCCGACAAGAACAATTCCCGGTCAGTTCGGCGCGCTGAAATCCCCGCTTCTGCCGCTGCTGGACAAAGGACATTATGGAGTCAAGCTGACGCCGGAAGAGCGACATCGAATCGCGCTTTGGCTGGATATGCTCTCGCCGTTCTACAGCGTCTACGAACCGGAACTGCAAGACAAACAGCTTCAGGGAGAACCCGTTTATCCGACATTAGAATAAATCAAAGGGAACAATAGTAATCGTTCTATTGTCCAATAGCTTTTTATACCTTTTACTATTTTCAAGCTACTATGAGATTTCAAACAAAGCATTTAATTTCGTTCTTTGCGCTGGCTGTGGCGGCGGCTGGGATTTGCCAGTTTGCCGCGTCCTGCGCCTGGGCGGACGAGTCCCGTCCGAAACTGTGTAAACTCGACGTTATCGTCAACAGCGAGAACCGGCTTAATGAGGCGTTCCGCGCCTGTGACGGCAATCTGCATACGTTTTGGCATACGCGATTTGAAGCGCCCGCGGTCGACCCGCCGCACTGGATCGCGCTGGATTTGCTGGAGCCGATGACCGTCGATGGGTTCGACTACACGCCCCGGGAAGACATGACCAACGGGACGTTCGAGAACGTCAAGGTTTACGTCTGCGACAGTTTAGAGGACAAGGGCGAGCCGGTCTGGACGGGCGTCGTCTACCCGAAGTACGAACAGCCTGTCAAAACGGTTAGAATCAACTTCCCCGCTCCCGCGACCGGTCGTTACATTTTCTTTGACGTTGTCAACGCCTTGAGCAATATCGCTCGCGCTTCTGCAGCGGAAATTCAGCCGATTGTCAAGGGAAAAACCTTTCTTCACAAAGACATTGTAGAATTCTACGAAAATTTGGGCATAAATCCCGATCTGGTTATTCAAAACGGTTTGATCGCTCCCCGCCTTGTTAATCAGAGCGTTCTTTCTGCCAAGGCTTTGCCGAAAGGAATTGTCAAGAATGCGGACGGCGTCGAGATTGAACCGCGGTTCATGATGCACGAATGGATGCTGACGCTGCTCGACAAAGCGGAACAGCGCTGGATCGAGAATTACGAAAAAGCGAAAACGCCGGAACAGATTGCTCAGTATCAAAAAGAACGCAAGGATTTCTTCTTTAAGCAAATCGGCGCGTTCCCGGAACGTAACCCGCTCAATCCGGTTATAACAGGGACGGTTCAGAAAGAAGGATACACGGTTGAAAAGGTTCGCTTTGAATCTCAGCCCAACTTCTGGGTAACGGCAAACCTGTTCCTGCCGGACGAAACGAAATACCCCAAGCCGTGGCCCGGCGTTCTGGTTGCCTGCGGTCATTCCGCCAACGGGAAAGGATACGCAGCCTATCAGCGCGTCTCCGCTCTGCTTGCTCTCAACGGCATGGCAGCTTTGATTTTCGACCCGATTGACCAGGGCGAACGATTCCAGTTCACCACGCCCCGCCCGCCTATTTCCGTTCACGCTCACAACCTGCTGGGAATCGGCTCGATGGCGTTGGGACGCAACACAAGCTGGTTTGAAATCTGGGACGGCATGCGAGGAATCGATTATTTGCAGTCGCGTCCGGAAATTGACCCGAAGTCGATTGGCGCGTGCGGTCTTTCCGGAGGCGGAACGCAGACTGCGTATTTCATGGCTCTGGACGAACGAATCGAAGTCGCCGCGTCGCTATGTTACTTAACGTCTCTGACGGGCATGTATCGCCGCGGTCAGCCGGAATCCGACTCGGAACAGCACGTTTTCGGTCAGCTGGAATTCGGGCTGGAACACGCGGACTACTGCATCATGCGCGCGCCCAAACCGACCATGATCGGCTCTGCGACAAAAGACTTCTTCCCGATTAAACAGACGTGGGAGTCCTACAGATATTCCAAACGCATGTTCGGTTTGCTGACGTATCCGGAACGGATGAACCTGGCGGAGACGTTCAACACGCACGGGTACGACCTGACCTTGCGAGTAGCGACCGCTCGATTTATGCACCGGTTCCTCGTTGGCGGCAGCGAAGCTGTTGTCGGACCGAACAAGACCGACCCGATTGTCGAGCCGGAAAGAACGCTGGAATTGTCGGAAAAAGAATATCTTGTAACAGAAACTGGCAACGTTCAGGACATCCCCGGATCGAGAACGACGTTCGACATCAACCGCGATTACGCTAAGGAACTTGTTGCTAAACGCGCCGAGATTTGGTCACAGACGCCGGAAGACGAATTGCGAACGAAAGTCCGTCAGCAGGCTCTGTTCCAGGAATCCAAAGACGTTCCCGCCCTGACCGTTTTGTCGTCTGAAGACGTGCCAGAGCTAACTACTGCGGCTGAAGGTCAAACCCCCGCGTTGGCTGAAGCGAAGCGAATCGTATTCCAGGTCGAGCCGAAACTGTACTTGACCGCTCTTTGGCTCGTTCCGCGCAACGCGGACATGTCCAAGGCGACCCTTTTTGTCAGCGACAAAGGTAAAACGGACGGATTGGATATCGTCAACGGGCTTCTGGAAAGCGGCAAACCGGTATTGACCGTTGACCTGCGCGGCTACGGCGAAACGCAGCAGCTCAATCAAAATTACTTTAGATGCGCTAATTTCGGTCAGGACGGCTGGGATTGCTACTTCGCCTTTGACCTCAACAAGACGTACGTCGGGTTCCGCGCCGAAGACCTGTTCAACCTGAGCCGATACCTCAAGACGGAACTCAAGGCGACGAACGTGGACTGCATCGCGGTAAACGAGGCGACCATTCCCGCTCTGCACGCGGAATTCTGCGAGCCGGATACGTTCGGTCATTTGACGGTTGTCAATACGCTTGTCAGCTGGACGAACATGGTCGAAAACGGCGGATATTCCACAACGCCGTACGCCAGCGTCGTTCACGGCGCGTTACAACTTTACGACCTGCCCGAACTCCGCGCCACTCTGGAAAAATCCGGCAAACTGACGACCTCCGGTTTGCGCTGGGAAAAACAGTAGGCGTAGGCGAGCCGGGGTGCGTAAGCCCCCGGGCGTGATCGCAGCGAACGTAAAAGAAACCTCACGCTCTAGTTCGCGAAGTCCGCAAAGTAATTAAAACAGACGCGAAGCGTTCACTTGGAACCGCGTAGCGGTTCAATATTTCTAGCCGTGGGTGAAACCCACGGAAAAAGAGAAAAATTAAATAAATATCGTCAAACACTCTTTTTCTCTCGTCCTTCAACGAAGGGCGAGAGAAAAAGACACTGAAGCGATTGGAAACGCCCTGCTGACTTCCTGCGACGCAGTCAAAAACATTCTGGATCGCGGACGTAAGTCCGCCGAAGAATTTTAAGCCACAAAGAACGCAAAGAAATGAAAGGCGGTAACGCAGTTAGCGTTAGCGAACGAAGTTACGCTTTAATAGCGTTTTTATCGCTTTCCATTTACCACGTTTAGCCCTGTATGACATAACAGTTATCCGTACATAAAAATCAAATGAAAAGTCAAATAAAGATATTCCATGATTATGCCTTTTATAAATATGACGGTCTTACAAAGTGCGTTTGCTTCAGCTTATTATTTACAATTGCAGCGCTTTATTGCAGATTTATGTATAACGAGGAATTAACAAAGAACTTCGTATTTGTAATTCTGACAATACACACAATTGGGGCTTTTTTGGAATTATTAATACGTGCGTTTTCATATAATTCAGATTATATTAACCCGGAGTCAGACGCTCCTCGTTTATTATACAGAACCGCTAAAGATTGTATATTTGAATTTGTAATGATACTCATGGTTTATATAGCGAGTATCTTTTTAATTTTATTTTGCGCTGGTTTGGACTATAATTTTATATTAGATCCAATTAAGGTTATGTATGAACGATTTCGTTCGCATACGTTTCAGGAATTGTTTTTTAGCCATTAACTTGATATGATTTTCCCGAATCGAGATAAAACTGCAATATAGATTATGAACCGCTCCATCCGGTTGTTTTATATTTTGTTCTTCGTGAACATTGTATTGTGTTTGCTTGCGTTTCTCTGTCCGGTTTTGCTGGAGAGGGGTATCCCTCAATTCAATGGAAGCTCAGTTTATAAAACGACTACAGCGGAAAAGATAATCCTCTGTCAGGTTGTTCTGACGGTGTTAAATTCTGTATATGGGATTATTCTTTTATGCAGAAAAGAAACGAACGCAGACAAATACTCTGTTCATTGGCTGATTTTAATTCAAATCGCGATCGTTGTCAGTTATTTAATTCTCCCCAATTTTTATCCTTTTTAATATTTAACGACATCCAATTCACATGAACGCAACACGACGAACGTTTTTGAAAACCGTTTTAGCTGGAACGTCGTTACTGGCGGCGCCCGGCATGTTAGGGCTAATCAAGGCGGCGGAACTGGACAGCGCTTCCACCGCCCTTCTGGACGATTTCCTTTCTCCTCCGCAGGAGGCGAAACCGGGCGCGTACTGGTTTTTCATGAACGGGAACATGTCCAAAGAGGGCATGGCGGCGGACCTGGCGGCGATGAAGCAGGCGGGGCTTGCCAGAGCGATCCCGCTGGAAGTGGCGCTGGGCGCTCCGAAAGGGAAGGTAGATTACATGTCGCCGGAATGGCTGGACTGCTGGCGTTTCGCGGCGGCGGAAGCGGAAAAGCAGGGAATTGAACTGACGATTCCCGCCGGTCCCGGCTGGTGCGGCGCGGGCGGGGCGTGGATTGCTCCCGAAAACTCCATGCAGCATCTG
>JAZRTH010000852.1:0-6446 GCA_045651945.1 Thermoguttaceae bacterium | reverse complement strand
TTTTAGTTACATTTTTTCTGGATTTTCGTTTAAACCTATTGAAAAACTTAAAACAGACTGTAAAATAAAACAAACAGGAATATTTTTCGTCAACAAATTAACAAAAGAAAGAGAAGCGAATTATGTTGTCGATTTTTTTAGCTTTTCGGCGCCTGATGGAAAAACTGGGCTGGTGGAAAAATCCAACCGACAAAAAGATTCAGGAGATTACCGCCAACATCAAAAATTGTGAAGACAAGCTCAAGACCCAACAGGACAAGCTCAAAGACCTCAAACGAACCATTGAAGACACTCAGGAAGAAATTCTGCTTAAAGAAAAAGAACGCGATTCTCAAACCGGAAAGATTCGTGAAATCACAGAAATGGAGATTCTTTCGCTCTTCAAGACGTTTGAATCAACGTCAGGAATGCGCGATTTGATTTTCCGAAATATCAGTTCTCTCCAAACTGTTATCAGCAAATACAAAGAATATCGAACAGCTATAGAATCGGACCTGGATTCTGAGCAATTGGAATCTTTGACAATGGATTTATTAGACAACGTCAAAGAACTTCAACTTCAAGATCGCGAGCTGAAACGTTTGGAAAACGTTGGATATTCTTTACCAGAAAAGGAACAAACGGTCGATTTGAGTCAGAAATTGGCGCAGCTTCACGGTGAAACCGCTGCTGTAACGCCGCAAAAGACGCCGGAACCGGTCATGCCGCACACAGAAGCTCCGAAAAAAATCGAAATGCCAACAAACGAAGAAGTCAGCGCCCTCGAAGCGCAGCTCAAAGCGCTTCATAAAGAAATCGAGCCGGAACAAAAAACACAAGCCCCGGTCGAGTCCAAAACGGAAAAGCTGGAAGAGTAATCCTGTCCGGCTGCGCCAAATCATTAAACATGTCCCCTCAAATTCAAGGAGAATTCCACAATGGGAATAAGTGAATCGTTCAGCAATTTGTTCAAAACCAAACAGGAACGCGAAAAAGAACTCCGACGCCGTCAGCGACGCGCCTTTACCAAAGCGGAAGACGCTGTCGACTCGGTCAATTCGGCAATCAATGAACTGACCAAAGACAAGCTCAAGTCGTGGGACGACGCTAAAAAAGCGGCTTCAATCGGTCAAAAGGCGGCGGCTATGCTCTCCCTGCAAAAGTTTCGCGCTCTGGAAGTCCAGATATACCAGCTCCAAAAGCGGAAATGGGTTTTTCAGAATTACCTCACCCGCTTGAAAATGCTCGACGTCAACAACGTTTTTGTCGAAGCCATGGAAGCTATCAACCAGGTTGTAGCAGTCGACGTTGACGCTATTGCCGACGCCATGGACAACATCGACGACAAGCTTCTCGAAGGCGCGGAGGCGGATCGGATATGGGAAAAGAATTTCGAGAAGAACCTCAACGGCATGTCCATCAAAGAAACCGACATCATTCCAGACGTGGATTCCCTGTTCAATTCCCTTCAGGGAGAAGTCGCTCTGGATATCGGAGGCGGAGCCAAAGACGTTTCAACCAAAACCAAAGCCTCGATCAACGACGTACAGGCAAAAATGGACGCCATTCTTAACGAATCCTCGGAGAAGTAAATGAGTTTCCTGTCAGACAAAAAGAAAGAGCATGAAGACGCCGCAGTCGCAGCATTAGATAAACGCGACTTCGCCAGAGCTTTTACTCATACCGTCAAAGCGGCGGAATACGGGCTGGAACTGGCTCGTCAGACGGAAGGCGAGGTTTCAGACGCCTACGTCGAAGACGCCAACAGTTTGCTCGACACTGCTAAAACCATCAAAAAGCAGATCAGCAAAGCCGCCACAATCACAGCGGACGGGAAATCCGACTCCGCCGATTCCGAAAACGTCTCCAATATGGGTGAAGAATGGCTCGTTCGTGACAAGCCCAACGTCAAGCTGGACGACGTCGCCGGTCTGGAAGACGTCAAACAGGCTTTGCGGGAAGACATCGGCAACGCTATCAAACATCCGGAACTGTACAAAACGTTTGGAATCGCAGCCGGCGGCGGGATTTTGCTTTTCGGCCCTCCGGGCACCGGAAAAACGTTTATCGCCAAAGCGGTTGCCGGAGAACTCGACGCAGCGTTCTTTTCCGTCAGCGGGTCGCAAATCAAAGACAAATACGTTGGCGAAACCGAAAAGAACATGCGGCGTCTGTTTGAAGCGGCGGACGAACACAAATGCTCTGTCATCTTCATCGACGAAGCGGAATCGATTTTGAAGAAGCGTTCTGCCGACGACAAAGTCAGTCCTGTTACAGACTTCCTCATTCTTGCCGACGGCTTGAAAGAACGCAAAAACACGCTTCTGCTTTTGGGCGGAACCAACAATCCGTGGGACATCGACCCGGCAGTTTTGCGTCCGGGACGATTCGGCAAACGCATTTACGTTGGGCTTCCAGACGAAGACGCTCGACTGGCAATTTTCAAACTCAACCTCAAGAGCGTTCCGTTGGATCCCTATATCAAACTGGACGATTTTGCCCGACAGACGGAAGGCTATTCCGGCGCTGACATTAAAGGGATTTGCGAACGCGCCAAAAAGAAAGCCATCAATCGTCTTGTCGAAGATCCAAAACAGGAACAGACGCTGCTGTTCAGCGACCTGAACGATTCGTTCAAGACCACGCCTCCAAGCGTTACAAAAGCTCAGGTTCAAAAATACCTCGATTGGCAAAAGGAAACAAATGAGTAATTCCGTATTATCAGATTCTCTCTTTGACGAATATTTGATTGAATTGAAATCGGAAGCGGTTGACGCCTGCGACGGTAAAATACTTTCGCCCGGTCAAATCGTTATCCGCTCTCCGTTTAACGAATCGCTGGCGTCTGCCGATACGCCAGACCATCGGCGTTTGTTTGCGGATCTGGGATACGTTTGGGACAAGCCTACCAGAATCCGCCGCGTCAAGGCGGAGGTTGACAAACGTTCAAAGCACAGCAGTTATGGCAACATCCGCTCTGTTGACATTGCCAACGACCTGAAAATTCGCGTGTCACAGGTTGAAGAGATTTTCAATGCGCTGGTTAAAACGTCAGACTACTATTTTGAACAAAACGCAGTTGACTCCACTGGCGCATCGTGCCTTGTTATCGTCAAACGAAAATAGAATCCGTTTTTGAAATCATCATACAAAACCATTGAGGAAACAATAATCATGGCAGACAATTCTGTTACAGTCAACATTAACGGTGATGGACATCGTCGTCCTTCTTTATTCGTTACCGTTTTAGGCATTGTTACAGTCGGATACCTGGCGGCTTTAGGCTGGACGAAATACGGTCCATCCCGTCCAACGTTGGACGTTTCCTTCGCCCGCTGGGTCAACAAAGCCGCCAAACCGATTGTTTCTGATATTTACGAACACAAAGGCGACGTTTCTTCTGTCGCAATCGCTCGTTTTAACAACGACCTGTCCGGATATATTTCAGAAGCGATTCGCATGCAGGCAAACGACGGCGTTTACGTCATGGATAAAAGCGCGCTGGAAAAAGTCAGCGACGCGCTCAATTTGCCGCTCAGTTCAAAAACGGAATACATTAATAAGGACAAAGCCGTCAAGTTGGGAAAGTACGCCAAAGCCAGAGGCGCGCAGGCTGTTATCTGGGGCGTTGCCAAATTCGAAAAAACAGCCGGCATTGTAAACGGAGAAATTAAGTATTATCTCATCGGTCAGGATGGAACGATTCTGTACGAAAACGTTTGCAACAACGCTTCGCTGAAAAAGGATAATATCGCTGAAATTACGGAATCGTTCATGGACGGGCTCCAAAATCTCAGTTGGCCGCACAGAGCGCTCATCTGGGTTCTGGCGGTTTTGATATTCCCGATTGTTACAATCAGTTTCCTCAAGACAGCCGCAGCAAAACGTTCCAACAAATCCAACGCCTTTACGCTTGTTCTGTATACGCTCATCGGCGCGATACTCCTGTATTTTATCATGCCGCCGAATTTCGCTAATATAACGTCGACGCTGGTTTTCATTGGTTTGATTATCGCTGACGGCATATACAATCTGCTGATTCTGGACTTCGCCCGAAAACTCGAAGAAGAATAAAACGCATTCGTAAATTATATTCGCTGACCAGACGCGGTCTGTTCCTTAACCATTTGCAGTCATGGTTGCCATTTCAAAAAAACTGACGCTGCCCAACATCGGCTTTTTCGGTCTGAGTTATAAACAACACAAAATTCTGTCCGATTACCTTTCCGATTCCGAAAACAACTGGTTTATTCTGGAAGAAGAAATCCCGGACGCCCAAAGCAAGCTGTCGCTTCTGTCAAAGGAAGAAGCGAGAAGCGCGCTCAAAGCCGGCGACACCGTCTATAAGATCACGCAGTCGCTTTTTTACGTCAATCTTCATTTTGAAGAATTAACCCTTTCCGACGGCAATACGCTTACCATCAACGCCAGAGCAGGGGTTAAGATATCGGATCCTGAGCTTTTTTTCAGACGTCACGCCAGACGCATGACTGAAAATATGGAGTTAACAGAAGACCGTCTGTGCGATCTTTGGGAAGCTCCGTTCTATAACGTCTTGCAGGTGGAAGCGCATAAGCTCAATTTGGAAAACTGGAAATCCGGTCTGACGGGCGCAACTATTACGACTGCACTGCAACGATACTATTTCGCCCCCATGGCTTTGAAATATATCGATGGAACAAGTCTCGAACTCGTCGAAGCCGTTGAGGGGAACTCGCCTACAGAAGAAAAACGTCTTCAGGAAGAACTCGAAAAACAGCAAAAAGAATTCGAGGAAGAACAGCAGCAAAGAATCAACGCTCAAAATAAAGCGGAACACGAGGCAAAGCTGGAAGCCATGCGCGAGCAGATTCGTCTCAAAGAGCTGGAAATCAAAAACAAAGAACAGGAACGTCTCAATCAGGAGGCGGCGTATCAAAGGCGTCGGGAAGAAGAAAAAAGAAAAGCCGAGCAGGAACGCCTCCGAAAACAGGATGAACTTCGCATTGCTTTGGCAAATTCAAATAAATGGAATGAGATTTCAAATAACGAAAAAGCCGTTGCAATTGAATTCAGTATTCTGATGAAAAATCAGGCGGAAGTCAGCGGCGTCACAATTAATAACACTGCCATTTCTGCCAGATCGCTTTTTTATCAGGGAATTATGGGAGAATGGAGAACGCTTCGCAAAGGAGAATCGTTAGGATTTTCATTTACAACTCCTAAACCCGGTTACGTTACAATTCTCAATTTGGGAACCAGCGGCAAAATGACGATTTTGGTTCCAAACGCTTTAACAGGTTCTGACGCCAATTGTGTTAAAGTCAAGCCGAACGTTCAATACCATTTTCCAAAATCGTTTATGCCGGATATTGATGAAGATTCTTTTGAGGAAATCAGTTATTCCGGTTTGGAAGGGATTTATACCATTATTACCCCAAAACCGCTGTTGCCTTGTCAGCAAGGGGAGTTAACATCGCTGTCTGAGCTTCCCTATTCAGACGTAGAAAAACTTATGGAAGCGTTAAAAAAGGCGCCGCCAGAATCGTGGAGCGTTGGCTGTCTGGAATTTCAGGTGGTTAGATAAACGCTGTCTCTATAAACAAAAAAGGCGAACCGCTTTAATCAGCGATTCGCCTTTTTTAATCAAGTAAATTGCCAAAGGATGATGCAGTTCTCAATTAATCATCCTTTGCAATCAATTTACAGTCCGATAGAAATTCCAACGTTGGGAGTGCCGAGATAAATGCTCGATCGAGGATAATAGTATCCTGGCGTGTACAACGGCGCGGGAGGAGGAAGCGGAACGACAACCGGAGCCGGCGGAGGCGGCGGCAACGGACGATAGTAACGGGGCGGCGGTGGAGCCGGTCGATAAGGCGCAGGACCCGGACGGTATCCTCCGTGATAAGGCGCTGGTCCCGGACGGTATCCAGGACCTGGTCCGTGATGCTGAGCCATCGCGGAACCGCACAGAGCCAGAAACAGCCCGACGGCAATCATGGCAGCAAGAATCTTTTTCATGGTTTGATCTCCTTGTATCGATAGTAGGAATAATTATTGAAAAATTGCAATTAATTGTTCATTGTTTTTAATCTGGTTAAAACGGCCAGTCCGCGCCAAGGGCGTCTTTCTGAATCTCGGTCAGTTCCCGACATCCTTTTTCCGCCAGATTGAGTAGTTCGTTGAGCTGACTTCTGTCAAACAGAGCGTGTTCGCCCGTTCCCTGAACCTCAATGAACTTGCCGGAACCGGTCATGGCAACGTTCATGTCGACTTCCGCCCGAACGTCTTCCTGATAGCACAAATCCAACATCGGAGTTGAATCAATCAAACCAACGCTCACTGCGGAAATGGAATCTTTAAGCGGATAAGACGCCAGGTCTGGAATTGTAGCCAAGGCGTCAATCAGAGCTATCGTCGCTCCGGTTATGGAAAGAGTTCTGGTTCCGCCGTCCGCCTGAAGGACGTCGCAATCCAGCGTTATC
>JAZRTH010000851.1:0-4180 GCA_045651945.1 Thermoguttaceae bacterium | reverse complement strand
CGGCGGCTCTCAACGACGTCCTGTCCGATTCCATTTCCCGATCCGTCGACCAGACGATGTCCCAGCAAAATCAGGCGTTCCTGTCCGGCTTGGCGCAGATTCAGGATCAGACAGCGGACAAGATGAAACAGTCTGCAGAAGGGTTTACCGATTCCGTTTCCGCTCTGGCGTCCGCGCAAAAAGAGATCGCTCTCCAGACGGCTCAGCTGTCCAAGATTAACGCCGCTGCAGAAAATGTTACAGAACTCCAAAAGACGATGAGCCAGAACTTGAACGTCCTGGCTGGCGCTCGCAGCTTTGAAAACGCCGCGGTCAATTTGGCTGCCGCCGTAGAAATGCTGGCGTCCAGAATGAACTCGTCGTCAGAAACAGTTCGACTTAAAGACGTCGCATAAAAGTTGCGAGAAAAAACTCCTCGCTCCTCACTCCTAATTCCTAACTAACATCCCCTCCGCCTTCCTCCAAACGCCTTAGATGTCCTTCACTTCCTCCCGCCGAAACTCGTCAGCCAAAGGAAACCCGGTCTCGCTGTTTCCTTTTTTGGCGGTCTTGCTGTGTACGATGGGATCGCTGCTGGGCGTGTTGCTTATCATGGCGGACTTGGCAAAGCATGAACGTCAGGAGGCGTTACACGAACAGCAGGAACTCGCCAAACAGGAAGAGGAAACCGCTGTTACAGAGAACGAAGAAAAGCCGGACTACGAACAGCTTCTGGCGCAAATCGAGGAAAAGAAAAATCGGATTCGAGAGATTCAGGAACAGCTCAATTCCCGGCTCACGGCGTCGCGCTTGGCGCTGAGCGGAATCGAAACCGAGCTGGGCGATTTGCGAACGCAAGTCGAACTGCTCCACAACGACGCTCTAAAGCTCGGCGGTCAGCTGGAAGCTCTCGATACGGAATTTCTCAAAGAACAGCTTGCTGCTATGGAGTCGGATCTCGCCAGCAAGAAGAAAGAACTGGAAGGGCTTCGAGAGAAAAACCGTGACACCAAGCCCGGTCTGGCGGTCATTCCGCATAAAGGTCAGTACAATACAAACCGATACCCGATTTACGTCGTCTGCACGTCGCACGGCGTTCTTCTTCAGCCGGAGGGAATCTATCTCACCGCCAGCGACTTCGCCTGTAATTTGTCGCTGGGATCTCCGCTGGAAGCCGCCATGCGCGCCAAGCGGGAATATCTGCTCAAGCAAAACGCCTTTGACCCGGTTCAGGACGGCGAGCCGTACCCGCTGATTCTGGTTCGTCCGGACGGGATTGAATACTACTACGCAGCGCGTATGGCGATTTCCGCTTTCGGAGACGATTTCGGATACAAGCTCATTGGGGAAAAACAGGCGGACGAACTGGTCTATCCGCCGGAAGATTCCGAGATGACAGCCGCCATTCAGGAAGCGGTCGACAGAGCGCGAATCAACATGCGAGAAATGGCGAAGATGGCTCCCGCGATGGAAGGGTCTGCCAACGGCCCGGTCGCGTACCGGGTCAACGGCGCTGGCGTGCGAGAAGCCGTCAGTCTGGACGGTTCCAGCCGCGTGGCGGAAGTATTGCGTAACAGCCGATCCAGCGGGAATCCCGGCGTCGGCGCAGGCAGCGTCCCCGATGGAGCGCCCGGCGCAGCGTCCGCTGTCAATTCCGGACCCTACGGAACCGGATACAACTTTTCTGGAAACGGAACGCCCGGCAATCCTGGCAGTCCTTCAATTGTAATGGGAACGCCTGACGTTGGCGGAACCGGCATGGACGGAAACGGACTCAACCCCCAACTCGCAACTCGCAACTCGCAACTCGCAACTGACGGCTCGCAACTCGCAACAGGCGGCGCTCCCGGCGCTCCCGGATTCGTTTCTCCCGGTCAGCAGGACGCAGAGGGCTTTTCTTCTGCTGGCTTGGGAGGGCTGGGCGCCGGACAGTACAATCCGAACGCGGCGGGTCGTCAAGGAACCGGCTCAACCGGCGTGTATCTGCCGTTGGAAACCGCGCAGAACGAGACGGCTAAATCCGTGTCGAACAGCGTCTTTGGCGGTCTGACGGAAGCGGAAAACATCGACCCGTCCAGCAACGCTTTGGGTTCAAACCCGCTCCTGACAGGAACCGGCAGGAATTCTTCCGACCCCGTCGGCGTGAAAAGCGTAACAGCCCGGGCGGCGGGATCGGGACAGAGAACAGGACAAGCCGGTCAGCAGTCGGATATGCAATACAATCCGCTGTTGCCTCCCCCGCCGGAAGTTCCGCCAATCCCGGGACAGCAAGGCAGTCAAACGGCGACGCTGCAGAATTCCACTTCTCGTCCTGTTACTGGTCAGATGGGAATGGCGTATACGGACAGTTCCGGAAAGCCGCAGGTGGCGGCGAAAGTCAACGTTGACCCGGCGGAATTTGTGAAGAAGGACAACGAACACGACAAACATCAGCGCAGTTTGGCGCAGCGGTTAGGGCCCAACTGGGCGGTTCCGGAAATCAAAGCCAAGGCGCTTTCCATTTCCCGCGCCGTTCGCGTTGACGTCGAGCCAGACTGCTTTGTCGTCTATCCCGCCATGACGTCTGAAAAACCGATTCGGCTGCCGATTTACGGCGAGGTTTCAGACGCGGTTGTCGAAGGGCTGATCCGAACCGTTCGCGGTCAGACGTCGGCGTGGGGCGACCCCGGCACGAATTCCTACTGGAAACCATATTTGAAACTGTCCACCAAACCCGGCGCCGAACCCCGCGTTAAAGAACTCCGTTCCGCTCTGACAGACAGCGGAATTGAGATTGAAGAATAACAGGGATTAGGGAGTAGGGAATAGGGAATAGATTTCGCCTTCGGCGAATTAAGCTTTGTTCCCACAACCTACTCCCTACTCCCCATTCCCTATTCCCTATATGTACAGAAGTAACAAATCCCAAGCTGAAGACGAATCACTCGGCGCAGGGCAGGACTCCTTCCTTGACGTCGTGGCGAATATTGTCGGTATTTTGATTATTCTCACCGCGGTGGTTGGCGCCCGTGTTCAGCATGTAATCGCTCATCCGGTTACTGTCGAGGAACAGAGCGTTACAGAAGACAAGCCGGCAGAGGTCGACTCGCAGCTCGCAACTCGCAACTCGGAACTGGAACGTCAGGTGGAAAAGTCGGCGTCGGAAGCGGCGTCGATGGAAGCGCACGCGTTGGAAACGCAAAAGACGATTGCTCTGGTTGAAGCGCAGGCGCAGGCGTTAAATCAGACCCGGGCGGAAATCGCTCAGGCGACCGAGGAGGCGAAAAAGGAAATCGAATCCAAACGCGAAAAGCTCTCGGAGGCGGAAAAGGAGAAGTTCGATTTACAGCAGAAAATAGCGAAAAAGTCGACGGAGGTTCAGGAACTGGAAAAGAGCATCGGGTACGAGATGTCGCAGAAAAAGCCGGACGTGAAAAAGCTCGAATGTTACCCGACCGCGATCAGCAAACAGGTGGACAAAAGCGAGGTCTGGATTCAGGTCAAAAAAGGGCGCGTCGCCTGTATTCCGTCGGAAAAGCTGATTGAATCGTTCAAACAGGTTGTCATGTCGCCGGGCAATACCAAGACGATGTGGGACGGGGGAAAAGTAACCGCGACCGTCGGCCCGTTTGACGGCTTTTTCCTGGAGGGCGCTGCGTGGAAGGAGAATACCAACGCGTCTGTCGACGTCCGGTTTATTCCGGTTTCTGAAGAAGTGGGCGAGACGGTCGACGAGGCGATGGAAAGCATGGAATCTTCGTTCCAGAAACTGCTTCGGAAGAACAATCCCGCCACGACGGTTATAACCGTCTGGGTGTACGAAGACAGCTTCGTCCAGTTCCAGGAGATTGAGAAATACCTGTACGATTCCGGATACCGCGTCGCCGCCCGACCGCTACCCAACGGCGTCCCGATCGGCGCCGGACCCAACGGCTCGCGTTCCGCGGCGCAATGATTGCTCGTTGGTTGTGCGCGGGTCAATCCGCACACTGATTTAGGCGAGCCGGGGTGCGTAAGCCCCCGGGAAAATACCGATTTTCGCCGATTGGTTAATTGAAATTCAATCATCATTCGCGCATCATTGGATTTTTAAACACGAAAAACACGAAATAAGCGAAAGACACGAAAGTTTTTTAAAATTTATTTTTTAAAATTTTCGGTTCATCCGACAAGTTGGTACTTGAGCTAAAAAACAGGTGTTTTTTCGTCCAAAAGTATTTTT
>JAZRTH010000850.1:0-4158 GCA_045651945.1 Thermoguttaceae bacterium | reverse complement strand
GCCGCATTGTTCTGCTCGTAATTGAGATACCAGAATTCTATGTTGCCCTGCGAAACAGAAGTTCCTGCTGTGTTGAGCATAGGAGACTTGGCTTCGTAATAAAGATTATGAACGTATCTCTGCTGAACGTTCTGATTGGCGTACGTCGGAACGCCATAGCGAGTCAAATCACTGGTGTATGCGCCAAAAGACGCATAGCAGAAATTGTCATCGCCCAAATTCAGACGATAGGCAACCGATTCAATCGGACCCAGGTTCATATTGGAGTTGTTAACAGAATACGGAACTCCGTTGACCCTAAAATTCGAGTAGTCCGGAATCGAAAGCGAATAGATGTGGGAATACCCCATCGCTTCAATTTCCTCGTTTGTTTTAAACGTCTGAGCGGACGACAATGCAACAATGCTAAATGCCAGCGCAACGGCTCCCACAACGCTGGAAATGTACGTTTTCATTTTGTGTTATAACATTAAAATGTGTATACAAAAACCCGACTATATTTCGAGTTTATAATCTTCACTAGTTTACTATTATAACACGTTTTTTCAAAAAATGAATAGATTAGATAAGATTTTCCGGAAATTTTTAAAGTATGGGCAGAGGGAATAGGGGATTTAACAGATTATCATGTTGAATTAATCTACTCCCTATTCCCTACTCCCTATTCCCCAGGACCTAGTTCCCAAACCCCTTTAGAACTCTCAACGCTTCTCGGCCTGCGCTGTCGGGGTCGTCAACATAGGGATACAGTTCGACGGTAACCCAGCCTTTGTAGCCGGATTTTTCGATGGCGTCCAGAATGGGCGGGAAGTCGATAACGCCTTCGCCAGGAACGAGATGGTGATGAACGCGCTGTTCGTTGATGTCCTCGATGTGGTAATGGCGCGTATGCTCTTTGAGCGGGTCGATCCAGTCGACGGGGTTCTGTCCAACGCAGAAGGCGTGCCCAATATCGAAGTTCAGACCCAGGCGGGGACTGTCGATGCGGTCGGCGAATTCCAGGTACTGTTCAAACTTCTCAATCAGCAGCTGCGGCTCTGGTTCGATGAGCAGATCAACGCCGACCTCTTCCGCAACCTCAATGCAGGGCATGATTTCTTCATAAAAGACGTCGTAAGCCGCCTGACGAGTCATGCCATCGGGAATCGGTCCGCCGGGATTGGTTTGGATGTTCTTCGCGCCCAGCTGCGCCGCCAAGCGCAGACATCGCTTTGTATGCTCTCGCCGAATGGCGCGGTAATCGGCAGACGGCTCAATCCAGGACGGGTGCCAGTACGGCTGACGCGGGTCGGCAACGGCGTTCATCATGAAGGCGTTGACGTTGGAAATGGCAAGCCGACATCGATCCAGGACGTCGCGGATGTTGTCAATCTGAACCGGCAACAGCCCGGCAGGCCATGCGTGCGGGACGTCCGCCAGAAGTTCAATGGCGTGATATCCCAGCCGGGAAACCTTCAAAGCGGTCTGCTCGATAGTAAAATTACGGTAGGCGTTAGTACTGTAGGCGAATTTCATAATTAGGCAATAGGCAAGAGGCAGTAGGCAGTAGTTTTTTAAGCCGTTAGCTTTTAGTCAATATTATACAACCTCTTATTTGAGATAAAAGAGGGGGCAGGGGTTAAGCAAGAGGCAGTAGGCAATAGTTTTTTCGTGAGTATTATTAAAATTCTGTATAGCCCGTAAATTTTTCATATTGACTAAAAGTCTTACTTGAGTAAAATATAGGCAGTAGGCAGTAGGCAATAGGCAGTAGTGATTCGCTTACGGGGGGCGGGTATTACCCGCCAAAAAACAAACAATATTTGACTATCGCGGACAATGTCCGCTCCCCGGAAATAACTCCTCACTCCTCCCTCCTAACTCCTAACTATTCCCCATTCCGTATTCCCCATTCCCCTATTACGCATCCATGCCACGTAAACGGATATTCCTTCGTCGCGCTACGATTTTGCACGCAGGCAGTTTGTTCCTGATGCTGATTGTATTTATATTCCTGTCAGTTCATCTTGCAAACCGGAGCTTGGAAGAACTCGTTCCCTCTGGCGGTCAGGCGACAACAACGCAAAACGGGGAATCGGTTTCAAAAGAACTCAACGCGGCGCAGGCGATGCAAATCGCGAAGATTATCGATTCCGCGCCGTACGAGAATTTACAGAACAAAACCGAGCTGGCGAAGATCGAACTGGCGTACGTCAAAGCCGCTCACGATACGTTTACAATTACCCCCAGCGGCGTTATCAGCCGCCGCGGCTGGTACAACCAAAGAAAGCTCGACGCTGACCAAGTTGAGCAGATTTTAAAAATAGCATTTCCGAAAACAGAAGAGGAAACAGGAAGTAATTAGCAATTGTCAATTAGCAATTATCAATTATTGTGGCGCTTGCGTCAATTGCTAATTGCTCATTGCTAATTGCTAATTCGATTAGCTCCTCATTCCAAACACTAACTACCAACTAACACAATGTCCGATTTGCCTTCTAACAATCGAATTAGCCGTTGGGTTCAGAATTTATTGGACTTGACGCTTCGCAACCGTCTTCTCAACCTCAAAGACGCGTCTTTTACCATGGAGCTGATCTGTTCAGACGCAGCGGATATAGAAGACCGTCTCGTTTCGGGATCGCTGCCGTTGAAAAACTTCAAGGAAAGCGAATACGACACTCGTCAATACCGCTCTGCTAAAACCGATCCGGATTCCGGCGAGGTTTTAGAGGACGATTCCGCGGATTCCGATTCTGGACAGAAGGCGAAAAAGCTCCCGTCAACGGTTCTGTTTGTCAACCAGACGAAAAAGGAAACGGAAAGACGTCTGCTCAAGCTGTATCGCCAGACAAAAACCGACATCAGCGAGGGCGGCGTCAACACGCTCTTTTTGACAATCGGAACCCTGCATTGGCGTGACAAATCCCGAACGGAAAAAGAGTATCTGGCTCCAATTATTCTCTTGCCGGTTGAACTGCTTCGCAATTCCGTCAAGGCGGAATTCCGGGTTCAGCGCACCGACGACGACCCGTTCGTCAACCCGACGCTGTTGGAAGCGCTCCGCCGCGATTTCCAATTGAAAATCACAGACCTGTCAGAACAGGTAGTCGAAGAGAAAGAGGACATCAACGTCAAAACGCTTTTGGACTCGTTTACCGAACAGATTTCCTCCATGACGGGCTGGAAGGTGGAGCCGACGTGCTGGCTGGGACGGTTCTCGTTTGACAAGTTTATTATGTACACGGATTTGAACAACCGCTGGAAGGAACTGGCGGCGAATCCGGTTGTCAAACAGCTTATCAACCTGACGGACGAACAGGTTCAGGAAGGATCGGAAGCCAGTCAGGGAGGAACGATCGGCGTCGAAGTCGAGCAGAAAAGCGCGTTCAACGAGCCGCCTGCCGACACCCCGCTGCCGATTGCGGATTATCTTAATCTGTTCCTGCCGATTGCCGCTGACGCGTCACAGCGTTCTGCCGTTATTGAGTCAACCAAAGGTCGCAGCTTTGTTCTCTACGGCCCTCCGGGAACGGGGAAATCGCAAACGATTACCAACTTAATCGCCTACAACCTGGCGATGGGAAAGAAAGTTCTGTTCGTTTCCGAAAAGCGAGCGGCTTTGGAAGTCGTGTACAATCGTCTTTCCAAAATTGGGCTGGGACCGTTCTGTCTGGAACTGCATTCCAACAAGGCGGTAAAGAGAAAGGTTCTCGACCAGTTCGAGGAAGTCTACGAATTGGGCAAGAAGAACGACGTCAATGCGGAATGGACTCGAACGTGCGCTGAGCTGACCGAGGTGGAACAGACGCTGGACAACTACGTCCGACAGATTCACAAGCCGATTGTTGGGAACATCTCCGCATACGATTGCTTCGGCTGGCTGGCGTCTCGCGGGTACAGCTGGACGACCCGGCTGCCGCGTCTTTACGACGGCGCAATCGAAGAGCAGGAACTGCCGGATTTGATCAACTCGGCGGAAGAGCTGCAGTCGCATGCGGCGGAAATGGATCCCTTTATGCTCAAAGCGCTCTCACCGCTGAAACGGTTCAAGTGGAATCCTGAACTGGAAGCCCAGATGATTGAAAGCGCGTCGGCGTTTCGTCCGGCGGTTGAAGGCGTGAACCAGGTCTATAAACAAAGTCGGATCGTAGCCATGTCGTTCTGTGAGCCAAGGAG
>JAZRTH010000849.1:0-2168 GCA_045651945.1 Thermoguttaceae bacterium | reverse complement strand
CACCCACGGCTAGAAACATTGAACTGCTACGCAGTTCTTAAGGAACGCTAACGCGTCAAATTTAAAATTTCGTAACTAATATGTCAGGTTCGCTATCCGCTTTCCTTCGCGACAAGATATTCCCTTACGTCCAGGCGCCAGGTCAGTACCTGGGCGGGGAGATCAATTCTGTTGTCAAGCCGAACTTCCACGGCGGGAAATTCTGTATGATTTTTCCCGACATGTATTCCATCGGCATGAGTTGTCACGGATTGCAGGTGCTGTACCATCTGATGAACCTTCAGCCCAACTGGCAGGCGGAACGCGCGTTCGCCCCGCAGCCGGACATGGAAAAACTCGTCAGAGCGTACGGGATTCCGTGGTTCTCTCTCGAAACGAAAACGCCGCTGAACCAGTTCGACGTCCTCGGGTTTACCCTTCAGCACGAATTGTGTTACACAAACGTCCTGACGATTCTGGACTTGTCCGGCGTCTCCATAACATCGGCAGACCGGGCGGAGGACGCGCCGCTGATTTTGGCGGGCGGACCGTGCGCCTGGAATCCGGAACCGCTGGCGGATATTTTCGACGCCTTTATTATCGGGGACGGCGAGGAGTCATTGCCGCAGACGTGCGAAAAATGGCGGCAGCTTCGTCAGTCGGGCGTCAGTCGAAAAGACGCTCTCCACGCGATGGCGGCGGAGTTCGAGTGGCTTTACGTCCCGTCGTGTTACACGCCGGACGAGAGTTTCTGTCCCGTCCCGATTTACGACGACGTTCCCGCCGTTATCAAGCCGGCGATCGTCCCGGATTTGGAAAAGTACCCGCTGCCGACAAAACCCGTCGTGCCGTGGGTGGAAGCCGTTCAGGACCGCGTCGCGGTGGAAGTCATGCGCGGCTGTCCGTGGAAATGCCGGTTCTGTCAGTCCAACCCGATTAAACGACCGGTCAGAATCCGCAAGCCGGAAACCGTCTGCAAAGCGGTGGAAGAAGCGGTCGAGGCGACCGGGTACGAAGAAGTAACGCTCTTGTCCCTTTCGACGGGCGACTACCCAAAAATCAACGAGGTTATTAAATATCTGGACGACGTCTCCCGCTGTCCGTGTAACAGCGCTCAGGAAGAGGAATCCGACGAACTCCCTCCCGACGGCGATATCAGCAAAGTCAAACGGACGGCGCGAAACTTCTCCGTCTCCGTGCCGTCGCTGCGCGTCAACAGCCATCTGACCCGATTGGGCGAGGTTCTCCGAACGCAAAAACATTCCGGCTTGACGCTGGCAATCGAGGCGGCAAACGAGGACATGCGCGTTATTATCGGTAAGCCGATTACCAACGACGACCTGCTCGAAGGGTGTCGAATCGCGTTCTCCCGGGGTTTTCAGCGCGTGAAGATGTACTTCATGTGCGGGTTCCCCGGCGAACGGAACGACGACCTGGACGCCATTTTCGAGCTGGCGGAACGCGTCGCCAAGCTGGGCAAAGAGGTTTCCGGACGCTGGCCCAAGATTTCCGTCAGCGTTTCCAATCTGGTTCCCAAACCGCATTCCCCGTTCCAGTGGCTGCCCATGCAGACGCGGGACTATTTCAACGAGGCGGGCTACTATCTGCGCCATCGACGGCTGCCGACGTCCATTTCCGTTAAGACGCACGACGTCGCCGGATCCATGCTGGAAGGCGTCATGTGCCGCGCCGACCGCCGGGCGGGAAAGGCGATTATCGAAGCCTGGAAACGCGGCGCCCAGTTCGATTCCTGGATTGAATACTTCAAACCCCGAATCTGGGAAGAAGCGTTCGAGGCAACCGGCTTGGACGTCCAGGCGATTCTACATGCTCCGAAAACTGTCACAGACCGCCTCCCGTGGGACTTCATCCAAATCCGACAAGGGAGAGGGTATCTGGAAAACGAATTTCTTCAGAGTATGAAAGAGGTCGAGGCGAGATTGCAGAACGCGCCAGCTCAAGGGAGCGAGCAGGTCAACTCGGATATGGATTTTGGCGAGCCGGGCGCTTAGCTCTCGGGAATAGCTCACGCGAAGTTTTAAAAAGTATGTGTTCTATGTGTTCTTTGTGATTAAAAACTTTATAAGAAACCAACGGGAGCGATTATAATACCTCTCACGCGGCAGCGCGGACTGGGAACGGCGCCTCGCCGCGGCAGGGGACTGCCGCGATCCGGGCTTATCGCAGTC
>JAZRTH010000848.1:0-2897 GCA_045651945.1 Thermoguttaceae bacterium | reverse complement strand
GGTTGATTTCGTCCGCCAGCAGAATGTTCGTAAAAACGGGTCCTTCCTGAAAGACCATCTCCCGCTTTCCCGACGGCGTATCCTGAAGCAGATGCGACCCGGTGATGTCGCCCGGCATGAGGTCTGGAGTGAACTGAACGCGATTGAACTTCAGTCCCAACAGCGTTCCCAACGCCTGAATGAGCGCGGTTTTCCCAACGCCGGGCACGCCTTCGAGAAGAATGTGCCCTCGGCTGAAAATTCCAATCAGAACCAGTTTATGCAGTTCCGGACGCCCCAGCAAAACTCGGTTGAGTTCGTCCTGCAAGCGGTCGATTTTTTCTTTTACCGGCTGAATCTGTTCGGCTGTAAGTAATTCGGACATGGTGATGGGAATGGGGAGTAGGAAATAGGGAGTAGGAAGCCTTTAGCTGTTAGCTGCTAGCTATTAGCTCGGGAATTCGTAATTCTCAGGCGCCAGCCTTAAAACCAGCAGCTAGGAGCTAGAGGCTAGTAGCTAAATTATAGCAAAACCGCGTTGTCGATAAGTCGGGTTGACCCGATTCGAACCGCCAGCAGGGCGACGAGTTCTTTGTCCTGCCAGAGTTCCGGCTTGACGACGTCCGTTTCCGGGACCGGGTCAAGGTTTTCGCCTTCGACCAGAATCGCGTAGTCGACGCTGGCGTCTTTCGGCTCGGAAACGATTTCTCTCATGGCGTCTGCAATTTGAGCGACGGTGTATTCTCCCGTGCTTGCCAGTTCTTTCGCCTTTTTCAGAGCGCGGCTTAAACAGAGGGCTTCCTCGGTTTCCGCTTCTGACATGTAACGGTTTCGGCTGCTGATCGCCAGTCCTTCCGGTTCGCGAACGATGGGACAGCGCACGATTTCAATCGGGACGTTGAGGTCTTTGACCATTCGTTTGACGACCTGAACCTGCTGGAAGTCTTTTTGACCGAAATAGGCTTTTGTCGCCTGAGCGAGGTTGAAGAGTTTCAAAACAACGGTCGCAACGCCCTGAAAATGGATCGGACGCAGTTTGCCTTCCAAACGGTCTGCCGGCGCAGCTGTAACGTTGACCCAGGTGCAGAATCCTTCCGGATACATTTCTGCCGGAGACGGAATAAAAGCAACGTCGCAGTGCGCCGCTTCGAGCTTTTCAATATCTGCCGCTTCCGTTCGCGGGTACTTGTCGAAATCCTCGTTCGGTCCGAACTGGGACGGGTTGACAAATACGGACGCGACGGCAATGTCGCATTCCGCCTTTGCGAAGTCAACGAGGCTGATGTGCCCTGCATGAAGGGCGCCCATTGTCGGGACAAGCCCGACGGTTTTATTTTCTTTTCGCCATTGAGCGGCAAGCGCCGCCATTTCTGATGTAGTACGAACTATTTGCATGGTGATGTTAAGGAATATGGAGTAGAAAGTGGATGGAAGGCGGTAACGGAGCGAACAAAGTGAGCGGAGTTCCGCAGTTCGCCGAAGGCGAACAAAAAAGTTAAAACCTACGCCAAGTTCGCCTGACGGCGAATGCGTAATTCCGTTCGCTAACGCTCACTTCATTACCGCCTTTCAATCCTTTTACAAATCAAATCCAATTTCTCTCTATTTTACATTTAATTATACGAATCTCAAGCCCCCCTATTGTATTTCTGACAAGATTCTTTTATAATTCGATAAAACGATGGGAAAACCATCACGCCTATTTCCGATTTTTCCATTCCATATTTTCGCCTAACGGCGATGCGAGCGAGGACGCTCGCGGTCGACGAGGACGTCGACCCTCCGAAAAATGTTCTCGCAACTCGCAACTCGTAACTCGCAACTACTATTAAACACAAGGAGACAACATGAAACGAATCCTGTTTTTGGCGTTGACGTTAACGGCGTCATCGCTGTTTGCGGCAGATTATTTGACGTTCGAACGCGTTGACGTCGACCCGGTATTTCGTTCTGAAGGCGCGGCAATTGCCGACTACAACAACGACGGCAAGCCCGACTTGGGCGTTGGCGAGCTTTATTACGCTGCGCCGGACTGGAAGCCAGTTCCGTTTAACGGCAAGAGCTATTCTGAATACCAGTGGCAAAACTACAGTACCGTTTTCGGGGCTGCGGCGGCAGACGTCAATAAAGACGGATTCGTTGATTTTATTCGTCTCCCCTGGCCTGGCAAGACGCAGTACTGGTATGCCAATCCGGGTAAAGACGCGGCTAACGGCGTCGAATGGAAAGAGTACAAGATTACAGACGTTCTCAATAACGAAAGCCCTGTCGCGCTGGATATGGACGGCGACGGCATCGTGGAAATTGTCGGCGGCTGGAATCCTGACGTCAACAATACCAACAGTCCGCAGCGTCGCGTTGCGATTTTCAAAGCCGGCGACGATCCCACTCAGCCGTGGAACCGAATTGACGTCTCGGAACTCAATCATCCGGCGGCGGGGCATTATTCGCACGGCTTCGGAATCGGAGACGTCAACGGAGACACCCGCCCAGATATTGTTACACCGTTTGGATACTTCCTCCAGCCGAAAGAGGGTCTGACAAGCGGCGCCACATGGGAAGAAGTCAAAGCCGATTTCGGTCCGGAATGCTCCCACATGCAGGTTGCTGACTTCGACGGCGACGGCAAAGCGGAAATCTTCACAACCGCCGCTCACAATTTCGGAATCTGGATGTTCAAGCAGAATAAAGACGGCGGCTGGGACAGAATCGTTATCGAAAACCCGGACGATAAAATCAACTCCCAGTACCACTCCACAAAAATGGTCGACATGAACGGCGACGGAAAGCTGGACATTGTAACCGGCAAACGCTGGATGGCTCACGGCGGACACGATCCAGGCGCGTTCCTTCCGGCGGAACTGATCTGGTACGAAAACAAATGCACGCCGGAAAAGGTCAAGTGGGTTCGCCATCTC
>JAZRTH010000847.1:0-4733 GCA_045651945.1 Thermoguttaceae bacterium | reverse complement strand
CTCCTCACTCCTAACTCCTAACTCAAAACACCTTAGACTTCAAACTTAACCAACTGAACCATGTACGACCCCAAATCCCCCCATGCCGTTGATTTTATCAACGATGAAGAAATCAAAGCAACGCTCAAGTTTGCGGAAGAGAACAAGAACAATCGTGAAATGATCGAGGCGTTAATCGAACGCGCTCGAGACTGCAAAGGTCTGTCACACCGTGAGGCGCTTCTGCTGTTGGACTGCGAACTGCCGGACTTGAACGAGAAAATGTTCGCGCTGGCGAAGGAAATCAAAGAGAAGTTCTACGGACGCAGAATCGTCCTCTTCGCCCCGCTGTACATGTCCAACTACTGCGTCAACGGCTGTACGTACTGCCCGTATCACGCAAAGAACACGCACATTCGCCGCAAGAAGCTGTCACAGGACGAGATTCGGGCGGAAGTCATCGCATTGCAGGACATGGGACACAAACGCTTGGCTCTCGAGACGGGCGAGCATCCGACCATGAACCCAATTGAGTACATTCTCGAATCCATCAAAACGATTTACTCGATTAAGCACAAAAACGGGGCGATTCGACGCGTCAACGTCAACATTGCTGCGACTACGGTCGAGAACTACCGCAAGCTCAAGGAAGCGGGAATCGGAACGTACATCCTCTTCCAGGAAACGTACAACAAAGAGGCGTACGAAACCCTTCATCCCACCGGACCGAAACACGACTACGCCTGGCACACCGAGGCGATGGACAGAGCCATGCAGGGCGGCATCGACGACGTCGGCTGCGGCGTTCTGTTTGGCTTGAACCTGTATCGTTACGATTTCGTCGGCATGCTCATGCACGCGGAACACTTGGAAGCCGCTTTCGGCGTCGGCCCGCACACGATTAGCGTCCCGCGAATTCGCCCGGCAGACGACATCGACCCGCTCAACTTCTCCAACGCGATTCCAGACGACATTTTCGTGAAAATCGTGTCGGTATTCCGCATCGCCGTCCCGTACACCGGCATGATTATTTCGACCCGAGAATCGGCAGCCGTCCGCGAGAAGGTTTTGGAAGTCGGCATCTCCCAGATCAGCGGCGGTTCCCGAACATCCGTCGGCGGCTACGTTGAGGAAGAGTCCGAAGAAGACAACTCCGCCCAGTTCGACGTCGAAGACCGCCGAACGCTCGACCAGGTTATTAACTGGCTGCTCAAACTGGGATACATCCCCAGCTTCTGCACAGCGTGTTACAGAGAAGGACGCACCGGCGACCGGTTTATGAAACTCGTCAAGTCGGCGAAAATCGGCAACTGCTGCCAGCCCAACGCCCTGATGACCCTCAAAGAGTATCTGGAAGACTACGCCTCCGAAGATACAAAAGCAGCGGGCGAAAAAGTCATTCAAGAAGAACTCCAGTACATCCCGTCCGAGAACATTCAGCGCATCTGCAAAGAACGTCTGGAAAAGATTCACAACGGGGAAAGAGACTTTAGATTTTAAGCTTTTAAGCTACTAGCCCCTAGCTTCAAGCTATTTATCTTAGCTTCCAACGTTAATCGTTAAAAGCTGAGAACCTCGAATACCCAAGCTAGTAGCTAGTAGCTAGCGGCTAGAAGCTCTCTACTGCCTACTGCCTATTGCCTACTGCCTCCTACTTCAGTCCACCGTATTTTCGGGTGCGGCGGTTGAAGTTGTCGATAGCCTGCTGGAACGTAGACTTGTCGAAGTCTGGCCAGAGGACGGGCGTCACCCAGATTTCAGCGTAGCTGATCTGCCATAGAAGGTAGTTGCTTATTCGCATTTCGTTTGCAGTGCGAATAAGCAAATCCGGATCCGGCGCGCCGGCGGTATAGAGATTTTGGGCAATCAGATTCTCGTCGATGTCTTCCGGTTGAAGCGATCCGTCTTTGACCTGCTGCGCCAGAGCGCGGCAGGCGTCGACGATTTCCGCCCGGGAACCGTAGTTTATCGCCAGCTGAAGCGTCAAGCCCGTGCAATGTGACGTTGCTTCAATCGTCTTATCCATTTCTTTCAAGGCGGATTCCGGAATCCCGTCTCGACGCCCCAAAACTCTCAAGCGGATATTGTTCTCGATGAGCGTATCGCGTTTGACGACCATAAACTGTTCTAAAAGAAACATCAGCGCTGAGAGTTCCTCTTGCGGGCGTTTCCAGTTCTCGCTGGAAAAGCAGTACAGAGTCAGATACTCAATCCCTTTATCGACGCAGAATTCCACCGCGCGTTGAACGGCATCGGCGCCGCGTTTGTGTCCTTCGCTTCGAGCCAGACCGCGTTCGACAGCCCAGCGGCCGTTGCCGTCCATGATGATAGCGACGTGCCTCGGCGGCGCAATTTGAACGTTAGTATCAGCAAGGGTTGTATCCATATTGGCTATTTGTATTTTAGAGGCGAGAGAGCGGTCAGCGCGTTCTACTCGCCTTGACGATTCAATCAATATATTGTATAATTCTATTATACCTGTTTTTGAGGAATAGGGAATGGGGGCGGAGACAATTAGCAATTGTCAATTATCAATTAGCAATTTACGCAAGCGGCGGCGAGGCGCCGCTCCCAGTCCGCGCTGCCGCGCGAGACGTATTATAGCCGCTCCCGTTGATCGCTACCTACTCCCTATTCCCTCCGTGGGTTAAAACCCACGGCTACAAATATTGAACCGCTACGCGGTTCTAGTGGATGCGCTTCGCGTCTATTGTCTATTATATTGCCTATTCTTTTGCTAATTGGTTGAACAAATTGATTCTCTGTCGAATTTCCTCGACGTTGTCACAGCCAAACTTTTCCGTTAGCGCTGTGGCAAGCGTCATGGCGACAACCGATTCCAAAACAATCGCGGCGGCGGGAACGGCGCAGACGTCGGAGCGTTCGTAAGTTGCTTCGTCGGGCTGGCGGGTTGTCAAATTGACGGGCGCCATCGGTTTGAGCATGGTCGGAATCGGCTTCATCGCGGCGCGGACGACAATGTCCTGCGAGTTCGTCATGCCGGCTTCCAAACCGCCAGCGCGATTGGTTGGGCGGACGAATCCCAGACAATTTGTATCGACCAGTTTCGGGTCGAAGCCGATAGCGTCGTGCGCCTGCGAGCCGGGTACGAATCCCGCCTGAAATCCCAAGCCGATTTCGACGCCCTTGATCGCCTGAACCGCCATGACGGCTTGCGCCAGACGTCCGTCGAGTTTGTCTGTCCATTGAGCGTGCGTTCCCAGCCCAAACGGCAAACCAGTCGCGCGAATTTCGATGATTCCGCCGACCGTGTCGCCCGCTTCCCGGGTTTTGTCAATTAAATTGCAGGCATTTTTGTCCGCTATGGGCGAAGACAGCGAATACACCGGGCTGGCGTTTCGCTTTTCAATCGCAGCGTCAAAATCAGAGAGCAGGGCAGCGTCAGGCGTCAATTCCGCTTCCCCAATTCGGACGACGTAAGCCAGAACGCGAATCCCCGCGCAGCATTCCAAAAGCTGTTCCGCCAGCGCGCCCGCCGCAACTTTCGCCGCCGTTTCTCGAGCGCTGGAGCGTTCCAGAATAGCGCGAATCCCGTCGAGGTATTTTCTCGAGCCGGACAGGTCGCCATGTCCCGGACGCGGTCTTTCCAGCTCCGGCATTTGCGGGAGTTTATAGTCTCGATTTTTCACCCACAGGGCGACAGGACTTCCCAGCGTTCGGTTGACTTTCACGCCGGTAAGCACGTCTACGGAATCAGTTTCGATTTTCTGACGCCCGCCGCGGCCGTATCCGCCCTGACGCAGACGAAGCAGCGCGTCGATTTTATCTGTATTGATTTCCAGCCCGGCGGGAAAGCCGTCCAGCAAAGCCAGGATGCCTTTTCCGTGCGATTCTCCAGCTGTTAAGTATGTCAAAGCCATGGTTATGGATAAGGGGGGAAAGGGTGTTAGGCGAGTCGGGGCGCGTTAGCCCCCGGAAAACCGCGCAGCGGTTCTTTTAGAAATTGGGATCAAAACGCAATCCGACATTTCGCCACTATATATTATATCAATACGCATTATATATCAAAACGCCTTGCAATACCAGAGCAATTTTTAGGATTTTTACCACAGAGGCTGGCAAATTCGGGTTATGATAATAAAATAAGATGAGTAAAATACAGGTTCTGTTTGAGTTGTGTTTGAGTTTTCTATATTGTCTATCTTATCAATAAGAGATTTGAATCTGTCCTATGCTTCTTAAAAATTTTGTTCCCCCTACTGGACAAAATAATAAATTTTGATAAAATACTCAAACTATAATTTTTTAACGGTGAAATTCCGTTGTTTTTTATTCAAACCCCTAACCAGATTTGGAGGTGATGCTTCGTGGTTAAGTTGATTTTGCATGAAGGTGAAACCGTTCAGGAGGCCGTGCGCCGTTTCCGTAAACTTTGTGAGCGTTCGGGCATCAAAAAAGAAATGCGCCGCCGTGAAAGCTACGAGAAGCCGAGCGAAGTCAATCGACGGATTCGTTTACGTGCTGAACGCCGCAACGAACACCTGCGTAAAATGGCTCAGGAAAACAAATAAGCTTCTTTGCCTAACGTAGAATTTCGTTGAGGTTAGTAAACCTCGAAACATTAAAGAATCGCCTCCATAAGAAGGCGATTTTTTTTATTAACTTGTAAACGTAAGCGACCAACGGGAGCGATTGTAATACGTTTCGCGCGGCAGCGCGGATTGGGAGCGGCGCCATCGGGGGCTTGAAAAAATTTTCGGTCGCCAGCAAGCTGGCTCCCTTTTAGGGAAGTT
>JAZRTH010000846.1:0-1841 GCA_045651945.1 Thermoguttaceae bacterium | reverse complement strand
TTTTGCCGGTCTTGATGCAGTCCGCCCAGTTTTCCGCATGGTAGACGGTTTCGTTACGGGTGTTCATGCATTCCTCCGGCAACGACGCGGCGATTTCCTTCGGGTTAGACGAAACTTTGTGACGGTTGATTTCCATCTTGCCCTTGTCGCCGACAACGATGCAACCCAAGCCGGGGCCGCGGTCGCCGTCGAGTTCAAATCGGACTTCGACGCCGTTGTCGAACCACATCTTCATTTTGGCGCGAGGACCTGTTACGCGAGCCATGCCGTAGTACTGAACGCCCGTTTCCTCTTCGCCGTAGGCGCGGTTGGGATACTTCCCGGAATCCTGAACGGTGCAAGGTTCTTCCAGACGAATTCGGGTCGGGCCGGTGAGGCTGGTTCCGATCGCCATTTGCATCTGGTCGAACGAATGGGTTCCCCAGCCGGAGACGCCAAAGCACAACCCGCCGGCGTCGTAATCCGCCCAGCGCGCCCAGCCGAACTGAACTTCTTTCACGCAGGCGCGGAGTTTCGCCTGGTTTGTCCACATGTTCCACCAAGCCGGGCAATCTTGAGGATTAAGATTATATTTCGGATCGTCGTCCGGGAACGGATACGGTCCAACAAAGTTGGGAACCAGAACCGTTTTGACTTTTCCGATTGCGCCGTTGGCGATCTGTTCGCACGCCCACTTGCACAGCGGGAGGGATCGCTGCTGGGTTCCCACCTGAACGACCTTCTGGAGCTTGCGGGCTGCGTTGACCATAGCTCGACCTTCCTTGACCGTCAGCGCCATCGGCTTTTCCATATAGACGTGCATGCCCATCAACATGGCTTGAATTCCCACCCAAACGCGCTGATGTGTAACAGTTTCAACCAGAACGCCGTCGAGCTTCTGTTCCTCGATCATCTTGCGGAAATCGGTATACCGGGGAATGTTGGGAAAACTCTTGGCAGCGTCCGCCAGACGGGGTTCGAAAATATCGCACACGCTGCCGATTTCGATATTTTTAGCGTCGCGAAGATAGCTGTGAAGGAACCCGCGGCCGCGGCCGCCCTGCCCGATAATCCCAACGCGAACGCGCTCGCTGGGCGCCGCTTCGTCCGCCAAACCCAGCGCGCCGGCGGAAACCAGTATCGGAACGCCTGCCAGCGCCGACTTCAAAAGAGAACGTCTTGAAATCTTCATTTTAACTCCTTTTAATATTTAGGTAGGATAACGTGTTGAGGCAATGCTCCATGCCTTTACTATTATTTTTAACACAATCGAAAACGAATTGCAAGAGCGGGGAGGAAAAAATTTCGAGAAAGAAAAATGTTTCTCGTCCCCCTATTTACTTCTATAATTCATTCTGATACAATAATCTATATACTTGAACCCCGCCGATGGCGTTTACCTCAACCATTCAACCCCCAAGATTAAAATGAGAATATTCTACTCCATTTCAGCGCTGTTTGTTTTAACTGTCAGTTCCGTTTGCTTTGCAGCGTGTACGCCGTTCGACAAATTGCCGGAACAGGCGCAGCAGGACTTGATTAAAGACTGGACGTTTCAGGCGGATAACGCCTTCACTGCCGAGAAAGTTGCAAACGAGATCCGTTGGGCGAAAGAAGCCGCCGAGAGAATCGGGAAGATGCCGGGCGCGCCGGACTTGTCCGCGTACGTCGCCAAACTGGACAAATTCGAAGCGGAACTCAAAGACGTCAATCCAGACGACGCCGAGGCGTTACAGGCTCTGTACTTCGACGTCCGAAAAGTCAAGCGGGAAATCATGTTTTCCAACCCGCTGCTGGACTTCGATTCCATTTTGATGGTTGAGAACCCGTATCCGCGTGGGGACAAGGACGACAAAACCGAT
>JAZRTH010000845.1:0-10800 GCA_045651945.1 Thermoguttaceae bacterium | reverse complement strand
AGAAGCAGTTCCAGCGCGGCGAGGTTGTCGCCCTCTATGAGAAAATTCATCTGTCCGCCGTTGTCAATAAACAGGTCTTCCTGTTCGGTTAAAACGGGAAGGTAGTTTTCCAGCGTTTCATCGATTTTCTCTCGATGTTCTTCAAAAACCAGACCGTACTTTTTCCCTTTGATTTCCTTTTCCAACTCGCTGAGATAGGTCAGAAGACGCCCCGCGTTTTCGTCCTGCGCCGAATGCGTAATGAAATCTCGAATTTCTTTGATTCTCTTAATAGATTCTTCACGGCGTTGTTGAGATACGTTCATGGGCTGCCCTCACTTCAATAAAAAAGCGTGAACTTGATAGAAATATCCCGCCTACTGAGGTATTTGGTCAAACCTGTTGGAACGAAATAAATCTACAAGCCCACGCATACAGCGAGGGCGTTCAACTTAATTCTTTTTCCAACGTTAAATGACCAAATTTTCAGTAGGAAAGAATAAAGCTAATCGTCGCTTTTATATCAAATTGTGTTGTTGGTTAAAGGTGTTTCGATAAAAATTCCTTTTGTGTTAAGTATAGGTTATATGCGGACGCCGGCTTCCCGACCTCCGCGACTGTTTGTATTTATTATAATCATTTTACGTTAATAGGGAATAGGGGGAGGGGCGCCCCCGATGGCGGGGGAGCCAGTCCGCGCTAACGCGCGAGACGTATTATACACGCTCCCGTTGGTCGCTTCGACCCGCATGCGCACAGAAACGCAGCCGACAACCATGCCGGGTCGCGGACGAAGTCCGCAACAGGAAAAGGCTTGACGGCGCAGCCGTCAAGTTGTAGCCCGGGGACGGGCTACATCCAAGGGAGGTTTTGGGCTTCGTCAATTTGGTATGCACACTTCCAGCGGTTTCTGTTGCGGCAGGGGACTGCCGCGTGCCGGGTACGCCGTGCGGATGCGCGGGACTGAGTAGCGTTGGCGGGCGACACGCCCGCGAACCGGGCTCAACAAGTCTTTCTGCGGGTCAAGCGGCAGCGCGGATCGGGAGCGGCGCCTCGCCGCTCACTCAGCCGCCGGTTCCGGTTCCGCTTCTAAATTCTCGTTGTGAATGAGCATGCGGCGAATGTTGATTCCCATCAGCTTTAATCCGTCAATGTAGTACGAGTACAGAACCGGAATAAAGAACAGAACCAAAATAAGCGACGACATAACGCCGCCGGAAATGGTCAGCGCCATCGGGATTAGCATCTGCGCCTGCAGCGACGTCTCCATAATCAGCGGGAGAAGACCGCCAACGGTCGTTACAGACGTCAGCATGACGGACGTAAATCGCCGCTGACCAACGTTCATCAACGCGTCGTGAACCGGTTCGCCCGACTCAATCGCCCGATTCAAAAAGTCAATTAAAACAATCGAGTCGTTGACGACAATACCGCTTAAAGCAACCATGCCGAAAAGGCTGAACTGTGACAGCGGCTGCCCGAACGCAGCGTGAATAAATACAGCGCCGATAACGCCGAAGGGAATAATCGCCAAAATGAGCAGCGGCTGAACGTAGGACTTGAACTCCAGCGACAGGATGATGTACATGGCGAACATCGCAACGACAAATCCGACGTACATGCTGCCCATAGACTCGTTTTTCATGTCCTCGCGCCCTTCCCAGCGGACTTTTACGCCGGGATAATCTTTCATCAGCTGCGGAAGAAATCCCGCCTTGAGCTGGGATGTAATATTTTGAGCGTTCGCCTTGCCTTCCTCGACATCGGCGGACACAGTAATAGACCGCATTTGGGAATGGCGGGAAATGGTCGTGTAGCCGCGTTTGACTTCAATGTCGGCAATTTCCGTAATCGGATACTCGACGCCGTCGGCGCCGCGAATGCGAATTTCGTCAAAGTCCGCCAGACTTCGCCGGTCTTCTCGCGGGTAACAGACCATCAGCTTGACTTCGTGACGTCCGCGCTGAAGCCGTTCCACTTCCGCGCCGTAGTACGCCGCGCGCATCGTATCCGCCAACTGCTGCGGGTGAATGCCCAGCGACTTGGCGTGTTCCTTAATTGTCAACTGGAATTCCCATTTGCCGGGGACGTCTGAGTCTTTAATATCGATAACGCCGGAATATGTAGCAAGATGTTTTTTAGATTCTTCAACAGCGGTTTCGAGCTTTTCGTAGTCTTCCGCTTTCGCGACGAGCATAAATTCAATCGCGCCGCCGGGCGGGCCAAACGCCTGAGAGGTAAATTCCACCTCGTCCGCGCCGGGTATAACGCCAACGGCTTCGCGCCATCGGTCGGAAATTTCCATGCTGGAGACCGTTCGCTGATCTCCGGAAATAAGTTCAACCTGAACGCCGCCGGTATGACCGCTTCCGCCGCCGGAGCTGCCGCCCATGTTGTGACCTCGAGACTGCAGCGTCGTGCCGACAACTCTAAACGAACGCACTGCGATGGGTTCTTTGGTTCGTTCGTATTCGTCCGCGAGTTCCCAAAACTTCTGTTCCATCAGCTTTGTCCAGTAGTCGGTAACTTCAGCCGGAGTGCCGTTGGGGAACTTGACCGTCGCTTGAACTTCGTTGCCGTCCGTTTTCGGGAAGAAGACGTACGGAATCGTTCCAGACCAAACCAGCGCGAACGTAAAAATCAGCAGGGAAATCAAACCGGCACAGAAAATGCTGCGGTTGAGCAAAACCCAATGCAGGCACGGCGCGTAAACGCGCTTGACAAACCACTGCAGTCCGCCCATGGCGTACTTGTTGCACTTTAACACGACTGCCGGAACCCATGCCAAAACATACAGGTAATGATACAGGAACGTAAAGATGATGTTTTTACGATGTGACAGGTGGCACGGCAGAATGGTTACACATTCAAACATCGACGCCAAAAGCATGGCAATCATTACCACCGGAATCGAGTAAATAATCTTTCCCATGATCCCGGAAATAAACAGCAGCGGCAAAAAGGCAACGATCGTCGTCAGCAAAGACGTTGTAATACTGGGAATAACCTCTGTAATGCCGTCAACAGAGGCGTTGAACCAGTCCTTGCCCATGTCGTGATGCCGGTATATATTTTCCCCCGCAACGATCGCGTCGTCTGTTACAATCCCCAGCGCCATGATAAATCCGAACGTGGAAATCATGTTCAGGGTCTGCCCGGAACCGTACATGTACAGGCAGGTCAGGCAGATGGAAAACGGCAGACCCATCGCAACCCAAAACGCCAGCTTGAGGTCAAGGAAAACCGCCAGGAGGACAAAAATAATCGACAGACCCTGAATGCCATTGGTCGCCAGCAGTTCCAGTCGGGAACGGACTTCCTCCGAGCGGTCGCCCCAGGTTATCATCGTATACCCTTCCGGCAATCCTCCCGGTTCCTGCTTCTTTTTCACCCAGGCGCGAAGCGTGTCGACCATGGCAATGAGGTCTTCGGTCGAGTTTCTCAGAACGCCCAAGGCAATGCACGGACGCCCGGCGGGGACGGTTTTTGCATCCGGATTATCAGCGTTCTTCTCCGGCGTATAAACCGTAGCTAGCGCTGGTCCGTCGGTGAACTCGTCACGAACGTATCCGATGTCTTCCAGCGTCAAAACCGCGCCAGCCTCGTCTGTAATAACAGGAAGCTTTTCGATGCCTTCAGCCGTATACCGCCGGTTGTCTGTACGGACGTTGATTTCGACAGACGGAGCGCGAATCGTGCCACCCGGCGTTTGACAGTTTTCCGCTCTGACCGTTTTGGCAATTGCGTCCAGCGACGTCCTGTAAGCTCGAAGCGTACTCTCGGATATTTCAATGTCAATTTGATAGTCTTTTGTGCCAACCAGATTGACCATGGAGATTCTCGGCAGCTGAATGAGTTCCTGACGCAGATCCTCCGCCAGCTCTCGCAGCGCCAGCGTGTTTTCTACGGAAGACCCTTCCGGACCAATCAGCCCGATGGAGAAAATCGTTTCCTGCATCTTGGCGCGCTGAACGACCGGGTCTTCCGCCAATTCCGGGAACGACGGGATTCGGTCAACCGCTTCTCGAACTTCGTTTAACGTTCTGTCAACGTTTTTAACGGTGTTTTGAAGTTCCAGCGTAACCATTCCCATGCCTTCACTGGCGGACGACGTCATCTTTTTTACGCCTTCAATCGACTGGAGATACTCCTCGATTTTCTGGCAGATGCCGTTCTCCACTTCTTCTGGCGTGGCGCCGGGATACGGAACCTGAACCATAATCGTTTCGACGTCAAAGTTCGGAAACGATTCTCGCTGTAACGACAGAGCGGCGTAAGTTCCAACGCCCAGGACGACGATCATAACGATGTTCATCGCAGGGGTGTTGGAAATTATCCAACGGAACAAGTTTTTCATAAGACGTTCACCTTGTCCCCTTCTGCCGGCGACGCCAGCGGAGAAATAACCACCTTGTCAGTCGCAGTAACGCCCTGTGAATCCGCATAGAAGATAACGCCTTCGTCTGTTACAGTCGCCACGCGAATACGGTATTCCCGCAGCGTGCCGTCTGTTGCCGTCCAGATTTTGTTGCCCGGCAGCAAGGCGCGTTCCGGCGCGCTGTAAAGCGGAATTTCCGGCTTGGCGTGAACGACAATTGTAACATACATTCCCGCCAGCAGCGTCGGCGGCGGCGTTTGAATCAGCGGAGCTTTTTTCGCTTTCTTCTCTTTCTCCAACGCCTCTTTATCGACAGTTCCCAAAGACGTATCCGTCGTATGAATGACGTAGGAGTCAAACTGAACGTCCGTCGGGTTGTCGATTGTAACGCGGCAAAGCATCATACGGGTTTTGGGATCCAAAGCCCCGCTGTCGGACGTCGTCAGACGCCCTTTCCAGCTCCATCGCTGACCGTCGAGGACGTAATAAACCGTCGCGTCCGTGGGGGCGAAGTCAAAGCCGCGCATAACAGGCTCGTCCGAAGAATCGGCGTTCTCGCTGTTGTTACTCGACGCCCACAGCCAGGACATCTGCTTCATGTGCAAAAAGCACTGAATTTCCAGCTTGGACGTGTCGAGAATGGTGGCGACCACCGTTCCTTTCTGAACGTACGTGTTGACTTCAAAATTGTGTGACTTGACAACGCCGTCGATAGGGGCGACGATTTTCGTTCGCTTTAAATTGATCTGCGCCTGTTCCAGATTCGCCTGCTTTTGCGCGTGAACGGACTTCAGACGAATCAGCTGACGCTCGTACAGCCGCAGCGCGTTTTCCTGCTTGACAAGCGCTTCTCGCCCGTTCAAAACGGACGTCCGAACCGAATCCATCTCGCTGGCGGAATAGACGCCCGGCGTTTTAACGGATTCGTATCGCGCCAGCTCGCGCTCCTTGATTTCAAGCTGACTTTTCGAGATATCGATTTCCTTTTTCGTACTTTCGATCTGAACTTCCATTTCGTGAATCGACGCATCCGCCTGAGCCGTTTCCTCCGTCAGCTGACGAACCGACAGCTCGTAATCCACCGGGTCAATTTCCAGCAGCGTCTCGCCCTTGCGAACGAACTTGCCCGCTCGCGCCTTTTCGGACTTGAACTTGACAATTCCCGAAACTTCCGGCGCAATATCCAAAGCGCGGTATGGAATCACCTGCCCGTCGACGGTGAAGTCAATTCCGCCCTCGTGCGGCTTAACCGGCGCAGTCTGAACGGTATTCATCGCCTGCGGCGGCGCCGGACGATGTGCAACGGGAACCGGTCGAAGAAACTTCGCGACAAACATAACCGTCCCAATTATCATACCGAGGGAAATCAGGATTCGGATAACTCTTTTCATAATATCAGTTTGTAATATATGAAACAAGGCTTTTCGCCCCGTCTCTGGGGAAACATAGGAAACGATTTAATTACCCTTTATTATAGCTAAAAAATGGAAATAATTCAAGGGAAAAATCGAGGAATTGCAATAAAATAGAGAAAATGCGGTTACTTTAACGACCTAATCGGACAGTTCGCCTTTTCGCCCATTGTCTCTAACATACTATTCGTTTAAAAGTTTGTTATTGTTCATTAATAATTACAAAACAGGAAGAAATATTGCAGAGTTTTCGAAAATTTGTTGAAAAAAAGGAAAAAAAGAGTTTTTGGGACAATAATTCAACAACATACTTTGCAACGTACCACAATATATTTTATAATTATAGAGGCAATTTGAATTATCTAGCCAGCACAAACGACAATAACTGTTTGAGCCCAGAAAACACGGGGTTCTGCAGAATGAAAGAAGCCCCCGCAAAATATTGCAAAGGGGCTTTGATAGGGGCAGAGGGACTTGAACAAGACGCTACAGACCCGCAAAAACAAGGGCTTTTTGATAACGGCGATAATGCAGCCCCCCAGTTTTGCCCCCAGGTAAATTTTTATGAGCAAATAATCGACCTTTTCGACCGATTGACGCCAGACGAACAAACCGCCCTTCTTGACGCCTTACAAGCGAGGATTCAGAGCGCGGCGGGAATATCCCGCTAAATGCTCTATTTGCCGATTTTGGGCGCTTGTAGGGTTTGGGCGTCCGTTTATCGGTTGTATACTATACAAGCCCTATACCGCATTTATGGAGTAATTACAATGGAAACTAGGAGTAAACAGAGGCGGGAAACCGTCCCGGCGTTGCAAGCAATTAAGAGCTTGCGTAAACTAAAACGTATGCTATCACTTGTAGAGGTTGCTTATGTAGACCCCGCAGAGATTGACTGGAGCGAGCTTGACGCAAACGCAGACACCGAGGGAGACCCGAGAGACGGCGTTGAAACAGCCGGGCTTACAGTTACGATGGAAACCTATCGAAAAATTGTAGGAGAGTTTAGGACGATCCTTCCATACGTTGAAACCGTCTTGAAACAGTCTAAACGCTGATTGATTAGAGCAGCGGCGATAATGAGCCGCCAGGATTAAACGGACGCGATTTTAGGGCGGGTTTAGTTTTATCCCGTCCGATTTATCGCCAGCAAGCAAACCGCCCCTAGAATAGCCGCTAAGGGCTTTTATTTTGTATCCTCAAAGATGATAACCGCCGGCGCCGGTTCTGATGGTTTATAAATACACACCCCCCTAGTCTTTTGGGATTTTGGGAAGTGGAGCAAGCCGGCGGCGGGAATGGTTGCTAGGTACTTCCAATAATGACAAGCCGGGTTGAGTTGAGGCAAACAGGTTTGAAAAATTTATTTTGTTTGTTTGTAATATCCATTTCTCCCGTTTTGACATTTTGAAAAGGTACTTACACCGGCGAGCCGGGCGGATAGGCGGGGACAGACAAGCCCCATATTATAATAAAATTTGCTTTAGTCAAAGCGTCTATTTTGTAACAAAGATTTTTTGACGATTTGAGCGATATTTGCCGTCCACTTTATTGACTTTTTGTAACAATCGGCTATAATGATAATATCATTCGCCAGGGGAGTAATTAACCCCGTCCTATTCGTCTTGCGTCTATCCTATCGGACGCCAGGCGAGTAGGGGCGATCTTTATTAGCAGATAGGAGTCTGAAATGATTGATAGGTTTATCAAGTATACTCTACGGTTTGAATACCAGGTACAAGGGCGTTATTTTATTAAAGATGGTTATGAGATATACCGCCCTAATGAGAAAGACGTTGACGCGTTTACCACGGTTTTTATCTTCCCATTAGAGGCGCCTCCACTATGCGACCAGCAGGGCTTTTTGAAGTATCTACGGACGCAGCTTGACAAATTATATAAGCCTTATGGGCTATCGCAGGCAAAGGAACTTGGGGCTATAGCTTATACCGAAAATATGTATAGCAGGATAGAGCCGATTAGATGGCAAGACTTGACTGAGGCAGAACGCCTTGAACATCTTGGCAATCTGGAGGCGGGCTTGTATGATGAAGCCCAAACGGTTATTAAACGGGCAGTAAACGTCTTTAGAAAGATACAGGAGCTTGACAGCGGCGCGCCTGATCCGTTGTTAGTAAGTCAGACGCCAGCGCCAGACACCGCCACAAAGAACGCAGCGCAGCCGCCAGTCGTTGACGCAGACGCAGAGCAGACCGACCCGGCGGCGCAGACGCCAGGCGCGAGCAGGCAGGCAGGGAAAAAACCGCGAGCCGGCGCCGATTCATCGGAGCAGTCAAAGCGGAAAAAAGCAAGTGATGAAGAAATACGGGGAGCGATGAAGCTATTAAAAGACAAAGCAGAGAAAACCAATTCTAAAGACTGGGAAAAAGGAACGATCATTCTTTTCTTGAAAGAAAAAGGATTTGATCTTGAATTATCAAAAAAGACGAAAATCGGCAAGTATTGGGCGATACTCTATGAAAAGAAAATCGGATCCCCTCCCTCCCATTGGTATTATTCAGATATTCAACAAGCACAACAAGACCTACTCAAAGCCGGTATTAGTTTAGATTGGTTATTATAAGTGGAAATTATTTCCTTTTTACATTTAGCTATTTCCAGATAAAATAAAAAAATCTTAAAAATAATTTTATCCAAAAAGCCCTAATTTTTAGGGCTATTTTGTTTTTACAAGGCAAAAATTTTTCCCACTTTGAAAAATTATTTCCTCTTTTATTTCCTCTTTCCTTCTATGATAGAAAGCCTTGCTGATGGTTGCAGGGCTAGTCAAACAAGTTCTTTTTAGAGGAATATACACTATGACTAATTTACTTGACAAAGCGCAAGCCGCCCAATATCTGGGAGTATCGGCGCGCACGATCGATTATTTTCGCACACGCGGAAACCTTCCCTTTCATATTATCGGCGGTAAACTTGTCCGTTTTGACGCCCGCGAGCTTGAACGTTGGGCGCTGGGGCGTGAAGTCAGTACCGACAATGACAAGGACAAGCAGGGAGAGCGCCCGCAATAACCGGCGCCGGCGTCAACAAAAAGCCGCCAGAGGCAGGGCGAGCCAACGGCGGCAAGTGATTTAATTTAACCTATCCTTGACGGACGCTCTAATTATAACACGCCAGGCGCGCCTTGTCAAGGGTCTAACTACCTTTGATATTATGAAATCTTTTAACGGACAGACGGCGCAGCAGCAAGACGCACAATGCGCCTTTTATTGGAGCAATCTGGAGGCGCAAGCAGACAAGCGGCGGCGCCTCCAAAAATGCTGGGAGCAATACATTAATGGGGAGGTTGAAAGCCCCTTGTTTATTGACTCTCCACGGCGGACGGCGGACGCTCTTGATTGGGCGTATAAGCCGGTATTTGACAGCGGCGATTATACCCGGCGGCAATGGCTAGAGGCGCCGGGCTGGGAAACAGGTTGCTTTTGTGATCACGTTGTAATAGTCTTTCCACGGATCCAATACGATGGAGCTGGGAACGCTCTTGACGTCTTGGGGTCTACCCTCTATGACCTTGACGGGCGCCGGTTCGGAGACGGCGAGGACTGGATAGAGCTTGACCGGCGCGGACGCCTGATTATTGATGGCGATCTACCAGAGCCGGCGCGACCGCTGGACGTCCCTCTAAAAACCTTCCTTAAAGGGCTTGATTATGTAATAGCCCATAACGGACGGACACCGCAAGAGGTTGTAGCGTCCCGGCGCAGGGTACAGGAACGAGTACAACAATTTAGAGATGAACGGATTAAAAAGGAATTTACCAAACAATGAACGATAACTATGATGAAATCAACAGCCGTCTTGACGCGATAAGCCAAAAGGCGGCGGCGCAGCAGACGCAGCAAACGGCGAGCAGTCCACACCGTCCCGGCGCAGACGCGCGGGCGCGGCAATCAGAGCAAAACTGGGAGCAAGTCAAACAAGACGCCAGCGATGAAATAACGGTTGACGCCACCGCCGGCGGCGGACTGGAGCCAAACCGGGACAGAGCAAGCTGGACTCCCTTTCCACTTGAAAGCCTCCCATTGATAACCAGAAATTTTGTAACAGTTGCAGCGCAGGCGCTAAACGTTGACCCCTCTATCGTTGCACTTGCTACGTTAAACACGGCGGGCGCAGCAATAGGGGCGCGCCTGAAACTACAGTTAGGCGGTTATGATTGGGCGGCGGCGCCTATACTCTGGACGGCGTTAATCGGCGCGAGCAGCTTGGGAAAGTCCCCGGCGATGAAAGCGCCCTTGACCCTCTTGCGCGATAAAGAGCGCGAGCTTTCGCAGGCACACGCCAGCGCGATGGAAGATTATAACCGCGAGTATAGCAAGCACAAAAAGCTATTGAAAAAGATTGACAAGTACAATGAAAAGGCAATCGACAAGGAGGAAGAAGGCGATGAAGAGGGCGCTGAAGAGTTACGTCAAAAGGCGGCAAATTTGGAGCAGTCCCCACTCTTCAAACCACCCCAAAAGCCGGCGGAAAGAGTCTTGACGATAAGCGGCGATTTTACTTTACAGGGGCTTATAGGATTTGCGGCGGAAAATCCGATGGGCTATCAGTTGTACCTTGACGAGTTGACGCAGTTGTTTGCGTCCTTGTCTAATTCATCAGACGGCGGCGCGGCGCAAGAGTTTTTGAAATTTTATGATGGCACAAGCAGCAGGACGGGATATAAAAACGAGGATAAAAACCGGCGCGCCTCCCAATGCTGGGCGAGCATTTTGGGCGGCGGGGTACCCTCTACCCTCCAGGGCTATCTAAAGGGCACGCAGTACGAACGCGATGGGCTTTTGAGCCGGTTTTGTTTGGTATGGGCGCCACCTATCCCGCCGGATCAGTACGACCCGGAGGCGGAAATGACAGAGCAACAAACGGCGGCGATGAAGGCAGTTTTGGAAACGCTTGTAGACTTTACGCCTGATTATTACATAGAAACCACCGAGGACGGCGGCGAGAAAGTAAAGATCCCCAAAAGCCGGTTTTGCCGTCTATCGCTAGGCGCAAAGCAGGAATTTAATA
>JAZRTH010000844.1:0-1043 GCA_045651945.1 Thermoguttaceae bacterium | reverse complement strand
TGCCAAATCCAGTAGACGAATTATTTCGTCATTAAGATAGCTGTTGAGCGTGTCCAGAGCGGTTTGCGCCTCTAAATTGTCTGTGGACTGAGCCGCTTTTTGCAGCTTTTTATAGTTTGCCAGCCAGGGCTTTCCGGGCATGAACATAGCCAAAGCCGTTTTTTGGAACTTTCCCAAATCGGAATCGGCAAAGGGATGCTTTAGCCCGCCAGGAACGCTGGAAGAGTCCATGGCGTTGAGAAGCCCTGATTTTTTGAGAACCATCGCTTCCTTAAGCGCCGCTGGAACTTTGTTTGCGACTTCCATCGGGTTCCCTTCTGCTACAACGTTACCGGTTACGTCAAAGAGAAACGCGCGCGGAATGCCGGAAAAATCCCGGTTGACCGGTAAATCCAACTGTTGATACACAGGAAAAGTAATTCCTTTTTCTTTGAGAAATTTGTCGGTGTCAGGAGTATACTGCTGAACGTGGTTCCCGATAATGCAAAACATTCCCGTTTTTCCCAGCTGAGAGTACATCTCCTGAAGATGCGGCATTGATTGACGGCATGGACCGCAATTCGTTCCCCAGTATTCAACGAAAACGACTTTTCCTCGAAGAGCGTCTGGAGAAATTTTAGGTCCGCTAATTTGCTGAGCGTTTTCAATGTCAGCAAACGGAGATTCCTTTTGCGCCTGAGCTCTCGTGGAAATCAGGGTCAAAACAATCGCTGTAATAACAACCAAAAAAGCATTAATGTTTTTCATCGATTTTGAGCAGAGTTAAAAAGATTGTTTCCATGTTTTCCCCCCAATAAATATTATAATCAAAATATTTATTTGTGAAGGAGGCAGAAGAAAAACTTGCTCTTTCTTCTGCCTTGAACGCTTATGGTTGTTACGAGGTTTGTCAGAATAATGTTTGCTCGTTACAGAATAACTACTTCTGAATAAAGAGCATAACGCCGCGTTTGTTGGAAATGAGGATGTCGGTCTTGCCGTCGCCGTTATCGTCGTTGTCGTCAAAGTCCGTTGCGACGCCGCAGGCTCCGTCGTTGAGATGG
>JAZRTH010000843.1:0-3468 GCA_045651945.1 Thermoguttaceae bacterium | reverse complement strand
ATAGTACACGCCCGCCTGCTGCTGCATCGGGTTTTCCTGGACGGTGTAGTACTTTTTAATCCAGTCCATCGCCGCCTTGTAACGGACGTCGTTGGTATCCATGTTGGCGTAGATGAAGCTCTTCAAACCCGTATAGGACATGGAGCCGTAAGAGCGCATGCCGCCGTTTTCCATGTTGCCATCGCCAACGCAGACGTAGAAGAATCCGCCGTCCGGGTTCTTGTCAGCAAACTTGGTTGTGTTGTGCGGAGACTCGCAGTTCTGGCAGCGGGAAACGAAAACCATCGCCTTTTGAATGGCAGGGTCGTCCGCTTTCGCGCCGAGCGACTTTAAGGCGTCCAGGAAAAAGCCGGTGTTGGACAGGTCAGCGCGACCCATCGTACCGTATCCGCTGCCGCCGTAGTTGAGATTGTCGGCAGAGTAGCCGTTTTCTTCGTTGTACTGGGTTGACCGGATGAACGTTTCCGCCCGCTTGAGAATCTTGTCATATCGTCCGTCCGCGTTCGCCTTGACAAACGTGTCAATCGCAATGCAGGACTCGTAGGTGATAAGCATCATATCGGGATTGTAGATTCCGCCGTCGGGCTGAACGAATCCTTCGAGATACTTTAATCCCTTGGCGACAGCTGGCTCGTCTGGCGACAAGCCAGCGTCCAACATCGCCCCGGTTACGAACGCGGTAATGCCGATTCCCATGAACTTGCTAAACGAGCCGTCCGCGCCCTGTCCTTTGGTTTTGAGATATTCAACGCCCTTGGCAATCGCCGCGTCGATATTTTCCGGAGTCGCTTCCGGCATCGTTTCCGGACGAACAAACGGAGTTGGGGTAAACGAACCGCGTCCGCCCATGCCGCCCGCAGCGGGCTTGCCAGCGGCTTCCTGCTTCGGAGCGTCCTGAGCGTATACGCTAGCGCATAAAGCCAAAACAACCAATACCGACAAAAGTCTTTTAATCATGTTGAGTTCCTTTCGATGGAATAAGAGTCCAAACAGAACAGAAAAACGCTCCGTATTGAGGTCGCAGCGTCCTGCTTTTGATGTATCGTAACTGCAATTTAATTGCATATTGCTCAACTATTTCTATATATTATAACGACTTTGTCAAAAGAAAACTAGGGGGGGACGGAAAGATTTTTCGACGGAAATAATTGAGTTTCAAACGATTTGACAGCAAGAGAATAAAAATCTCAAACGATTTTATCTTCAACTTTTCAAGAAAAAATTGTGATTGCAAAAAAATCACTTTTATGGTATATAATCAAAAGGATTTAATCGTTTGTTTGTTCTTTACAAAAGGATTTCATTATGGCTAAAGAAGTTAGCAAATTGATTTGCGGAATCGCGTCGTTTTTCATTCCCGGCTTGGGACAGCTTCTCGGCGGTCGCATTAATTCGGCGATTTTTTGGTTCGTGCTCATACTTTTGATTTTTGCGTTGATTAATTACGCGATAATTCCAGCCGTGTCAATTCCGGTTGTGGGCAGTCTTGGTCGTCTTATCCTGGCTATCGCCTGGATTATGAACATTCTGGACGCTGTCAGGTAACGCGGATAAAATATCGCATCGTAAGAGTCCGTTAGTTTAAAGATTGTTCGATCGTTTAACCATAGAAAAACCGGGAGAGCTTTTGCTTCCCGGTTTTCTGTTTTAAATCACGTTGTTACAGCGAGCGGTGCGCCCGCTGCGGCGCTGAACCAAATCATTCGGCGTTGGGGTCGTCTTCAACCATGGAATTGGCGTCGTAGTCGTTGATAATCTCTTCGTGAATGTCGAGATCGTCATCGGCTTTCGGGGCGTTTCCTCCAAAGAGCGAATCCAGCTTGGAACCGAGTTCGTCGGAATCGACCGTCTGTTCCGGTTCGTCGTTCATGAGCGTGTAATTCTCTTCCATGACCGGCTGCGGGCGACGGCGCATTTCTTCCATCGCCTCTTTGGAGATGCCGAATTCCGCGTTCTGATACAGCTTGAATCCGGTTCCAGCAGGAATCATGTGTCCGAGAATGACGTTCTCTTTCAGACCGATGAGGTTGTCGACCTTGCCAGCCAAAGCGGCTTCGGTAAGAACCTTGGTCGTTTCCTGGAACGATGCGCTGGAGAGGAACGAATGGCTCTGGACAGCCGCCTTGGTAATACCCAGCAACTGAGTCTTGGCTTGAGCCGGAGTCGGGGCTTCCCACGTTGCAATCTGTTTGCCTTCCATTTCCAAAGCGTCGTTTTCGCGTTCAAATTTGGCTTTCGGAACCAGTTCGCCAATCTGGAATGAGCTGGCGCCGGGGTCCTTGACCTTAACGCTGTTTTTGAGCTTCTCGTTGGCGGCTTTGAAATCAAACTTGTCAATCAAAGCGCCTTCGAGCAGCTTGGTATCTCCGCCGCTGGTAACAAGCACCTTGCGAAGCATCTGGGAAACGATGACTTCAATGTGTTTGTCGTTAATTGTAACGCCCTGCGAACGATAAACCTTCTGGACTTCGTTGACGAGGTATCGCTGAACGGCTTCTTCGTTTTTGATTCGAAGAATTTCGTGCGGGTTTTGAGGTCCGTCAACCAACGCGTCGCCGGCAGAAACGCGGTCGCCAGTGCGAACGCGAAGGTTCTTGCCGTGCGGAATAAGGTGCGTTGAAGTTTCGCCTTCGAGTTTTTCGGATGCGATGATAACTTCTCGTTTGCCGCCGCGCTTGTTTTTGCCTTTGCCGCGAAGTTCGATAATACCGTCAATGTCGGCGATAACAGCCGGTTCTTTCGGGACTCGAGCTTCGAAGATTTCGGTAACGCGGGTCAAACCTCCAGTAATGTCTTCTGTGGCAGACATCTTCTTTGGCGTTTTCGCCAGAATCGTACCGGCAAGAACTTCGTCTCCATCGTTGACTTCCAGATAGCTTTTGTCAGGCATGGGATACATGTCCAACGTTTCGCCATTGGAACCTTCAATGATGATTTGCGGATGATGAGCGCCGCGGTGTTCCAGAATAACAATACGTTCCTTCTTAACCATCTTTCCTGAGCTGTCAGTGTTGTCTTTGACTTCTTCTCGTCGGAAGGTTTCGCCTTCGATGAAATCTTCAAAACGAACGCGTCCGGGAACAACCGTGAAAATCGGGTCGTTGTGCGGGTCCCATTCGCAAATGGTGTCGTTAACTTTGACGTGCTGCCCGTCTGAAACCTTCATTTCAGAACCAGCCTGAACCTGATACTGTTCCAGAGTACGGCCATATTTGTCGAGAATCTCGACGGAGCCGTTTCTGTCCAGAACGATTCGCTTGCCGCTGTTATTGACAACGACTTTCATGTCGACCAGTTTGACAGTGCCTTCCTTGGTGGTTTTAGTGCTGTTTTCAGCAACGGTTTTAGCCGCAGTTCCACCGATGTGGAATGTACGCATTGTCAACTGCGTACCAGGTTCGCCAATGGACTGGGCTGCGATAATGCCGACAGCCATGCCCTGTTCGACCAAGGCGCTTGTGGAAAGAT
>JAZRTH010000842.1:0-6020 GCA_045651945.1 Thermoguttaceae bacterium | reverse complement strand
GCAGCGATTGTCGACGACGCTGAAAGCGCCAAAAACGTTACAACGGCAATCGTAAAAATCAATTGAATAAATATACGTTTCATGGATATGGAGTCAGGAATGGTGTGTATGGAATAATTAAGCTTTTAGCTTCTAGCTACTAGCCATTAGCCTGGTTGCTAGTAGACCTTAGCGTTATTATTTAAAGCCTGAAACTAAAAAAACAAAGCTAAAAGCTAGCGGCTAATAGCTGGTAGCTTACAAAATGCCCGGGGCTTTAACTTCAATGCCCTTGATCGCCATCTTGAGCGCTTCCTTGTTGGGCGCAACTTCCATGGCAGTTTCACGGTCAATGAGTTCAGCGTCAATGAGGTCTTTGAGACTCTTGGTAAAGTCCTGCATGCCTTCTTCGTATCCGATGCGAATCGCGTCAGCAAGTTTTTCGTCTTCGCCTTCGAGAATCAGCTTTCGAATCGTCGGGTTTATCATCATGATTTCACAAGTCGGGACGCGCTGAACCCCTTCTTTAATGGATGGAAGAAGCTTCTGAGCGACAATCCCCTTGAGGTTAAACGCCAGCGCAGAACGCAGCGCACGGTGCATGTTTTGCGGGAACAGGTCGAGAATACGGCCGATTGTCGACGGCGCCGTTGAGGCGTGAATCGTACCGAAAACAAGGTGCCCTGTTTCAGCAGCGTGAATGGCGGTTTCGAACGTTTCACGGTCTCGCATTTCGCCGACGAGGATAATATCCGGGTCTTCACGAACAGCATGTTTCATTCCGGTCATGAAGTCGATAACGTCCTGACCGATTTCACGCTGGTTAATCAGGCATTTGTCTTCTGTAAACGTGAATTCAATCGGGTCTTCCAGAGTCAAAATGTGTTTTTTGTAACGATGGTTAATCCAGTCCAGCATGGACGCGATGGTCGTACTTTTTCCAGAACCGGTAATGCCCGCCAAAAGAATCATGCCTTGCGAGAACTTGCACAACTCTTCCAGAATCTGAGGCAGAAACAGTTTTTCAAAAACCGGAATGGAGTTGTTGACCTTTCGAGCAACCAACCCCAGACGCCCCATCTGGTTGAGAACGTTTACACGAAATCGCCAGACAAGATCGTCAACCTTAACAATGTGAGCGAAGTCCGCCCCGCCGGTTTCCTGAAGGATTTTGCGGTTGCGTTCGTTCATGAACTCGTAGAGAATTCGGTCCATTTCGTCTTCGTCAATCGGACCGCGATTAAGAGCCTGAAGCGACCCCGCAACGCGAAGCATTGGAGGACGCCCCACTTTCAGGTGCAAGTCGCTGCCCTTGCATTTAACCAGGGCGCGAAACAAACGGTCTATTTCGTATTCTTCTTTCCGAACGTACGGTGCAATATTGGATTCTGAGGACATGGATAGTAAATTAAAAAAAGGATAAGGGGGATTAGTGGATGAAAGGCTGTAACGCTTCTGGGGAGCGGACATTGTCCGCGTTATTAAAGGTTGATATTTTTGGCGGGTAATACCCGCCCCCCCGGAAACGGTTCATTACTGCCTTCCATTGCTTGCCTTAATTCTGACAGGAATACCCTGTTCCTGTAAATACTGTTTTGTTTCTTTAATTGTGTACTGACCAAAATGGAACATGCCCGCCGCCAACACAGCGTCAACCCGAGCTTGTTTGACAGCGTCTGCCATGTGCTGGGGACAGCCTGCGCCGCCGCTGGCAATAATCGGGATCCGAACGACGTCGCGAACCGCCCGGGTTATTTCCAGATCGTAACCGTTATGCGTCCCGTCGGCGTCCATAGACGTCAACGTGATCTCGCCGGCTCCGAGTTCTTCAACCCGCTGCGCCCATTCAACCGCCTGAAGCCCGGTTGGAGTTCGACCGCCATTGATATAAACTTCCCAAAACTCTTTGCCGTCTTTGATGACGCGTTTGGGATCGATGTTAACAACAATGCACTGCGCCCCAAAACGTTCTGACGCCTGACGGATGAATTCCGGATTTTTACAGGCGATGGAATTGAGCGACACTTTATCGCATCCCGCATTGAGCAAATTGCGAATATCGTCCAGCGTCCGAATTCCGCCGCCAACGCAAAGAGGCATGAAACACTCTTCCGCCGTTCGGCGAACAACGTCTACCATTATATTGCGGTTGTCGCTGCTGGCGGTGATGTCAAGGAACATCAATTCATCCGCCCCGTCCTGTTCGTATTTTTTGGCTACTTCTATGGGGTCTCCTGCATCGCGAAGGTTAACGAAATGCGTTCCCTTAACAACGCGGCCGGCATTGACGTCAAGACACGGAATAACTCTGACTGTTAACGGCATTATGATTTGGTGTTAGGAGTTAGGTGTGAGGAGTTGGACAGCAGTGGTAAGTTTTGAGTGGTAAGTGGCACGGACGCAAGCGCTGCTCATACTTACCACTAACTGCTTACCACTAACTACTGCCTACAGCCTCTTGCCTACTGTCTACTCCCTAATTATATATAGTTTACGACGAAAAACAAAAATAGTCAACGGGTTATACCTGAAAAAATTTAAAAATAACGAACTTTATTGTGTCATTTTTTTTCGACTTTATTATTTTTTTGAATTTTCCACTGTACAAATCCAGATTTTATATTACAATAATGGTATAATATGATATAGTGTATAGGCATGAAATATAACAAAGACTATCAAAAAAGCTCATTAATACAAAGACAATTGACAAGCGAGCTATGCTTTACTCAATTTCAGCTTTTTTGAAAAATGTCCGTTGACTTAGACGTAAATCCATATTTTATATCAATAACCCAAACATCGTATCATGAAAAGCGCCTTTCGAATTTTAATTGTTCTCATGCTGGGATTGGGCATCTGCTTTGGCGGATTGTCATGCGGTCCCAAAGAGAAACCAAAGAAGACTACAACATCCAAGAAGAAGACGGAAAAAAAGAAAAAGGAACCGCCAAAGCCGGTCAAAGTTGACGTTCCGGTTGTTCCTGCCAAACCGCCGCTTCCTCAAGACCTGACGCAATGGGGAAGTAAAGATTTCTTCCGCGCTCGAGAAGAAGGCGACGATCGTCTCGACGAAGCTTGCGCTTTGTTGGGCGCTCCGTTTGAAAACGAGCCGTCTGCCTCCAGCGCCGTGGACATCCTCCGCAATATTCTTACTCCTTTGCCCATCCCTGAAATGCCGGATATTCCCAAACCGGTAATTACAGAGGACATGGAGCGTAGCGAAATTTCCAGGCTGGAGCGAGAGTATAAAGCTAAAATCAAAGCGGAAGAAGATAAAATCAAGCGCATTCCAACGCTTAATACACGAACCATTAGCGCGATTATCGAGATTTTAGGTCAAAACGGAGACGACGCCGCCTGGAAACTGCTGGTTGACATCGTTCAGCGTCGACAAGTTATTGATGACGATACCGATATTGAGAGAAACGTCGTTCAAACGATTCTCTCTCACCCGAGAACCAACAATCTCGATTTGATCTTCCAAATGATTACTCAGCCAGGCGCCTTCCTCAAACCTGTTATTCCTCTTAATGAAGAAAGAGGGAAGCGGCGTATTACGCCAACGCAAGTTCGGACTATGGCCATCGAATGGATGAAAAAGAACGCCGATCCGGATTTTCGTGAAAGAGTGACTGATTATATCCTGTCTCATCCCGAAGATATTGAACTGCGAACTTTGGCTATTCCGTATTTAATTTCTCCGCTGGTTGGGAACATTCAGTGCATGCACAGAATCTACATGGCGCCCAACATCCTCAATCCCAACGATCGAGAGAAAGTTGAACGTTATTTTCTCAACTGTTCTGCAGGAGCTTTTGCCGCTATCACTAATCAGGCGGCGCTGGTGGGAAAGCCAACGCAAATGGACGTCATTAACGCTTTGTCAACGAATCCGCTCGCCTCAATGCAATACACAGATCCTTACGCTGCGCCTGCCGCTCAAAGTGACGAAAATAATAATAATTCCAACGAAGTAGACTCCGAAGACGAAATTGTTTCACAACAACCCGCTCAAAAGAAAGGAACCTCGAAGAGAATTGAGCCGTATGTTGACACCCAAATTACCGACTCATTCAAAATGATGGCATCCAAGCCGGAATACGCTATCATGATTCTCAACGTCGTTTGGCAAAACGACTTTATTGCGCGGCAAAAGCAGGCGTGGGAAAAGACCATGGAATTCAAAAACCGGGATCAGGACGCAACTGCCCGATTCCTCATGGCTTTGCCTTTAGTTGGTTACAGACAATACTGGGATGAATTTTTCACCACAGCTTACCAGGATGGTCCGCTCAAAATCGACAAAATGCCGCTTATGGGATACATGCCGACTGACTTTGGAATCCTGCTGGAACTGAAAAAAGTCAAACGCGACGTGCTTCCGCCTGCTCAGCAAAAGAAACCGATTTCATCCAAAACCAACAATAACGCCTACAGAGTCAAACAGCGTCAAATTGAGCTTCAGGGCGCATGGATGGAATTCGTTCGTCAAGCGGTTAAATTGCAGATGGAACGCTGCAACGTCGCGGCGGCGGTGCAAAAATCGCTTAATGTTGATATTGAAAAACTTAAGGCAAGAACTCCGTTTAATATTCCGGAAGACGCTCATGTTTTGTCAGAATATCACATGATTTTGCCGAATGAAAAAACAAAACTGATTCAGGGAATTCAAATTGATCCGGTTGAAATCCATTATGTTCAATTCCAATGGGACGTTCCAGCTTTTTCGATTCCTTCAAAAATCAAGTACAACGACGCAACAGCAAAACAACGGTTCAACGCCCCGCGTTCTTCCGATATGGGATCGCTTTGGTTTGAATACACAACGCCAAATTGTACAGAATCGTTTGACATTCGCATTCCGGTTGCCGGGCAGTCAAAAGAAGAATTGAAAGAACACCCCAAAGGACCGATTCAAGTCATGTCGATTCGCGTTCGGTCAAATAACTGAGTATTAGGAATTAGCAATTAGCAATTGTCAATTAGCAATTACGCAAAGCGTCTCAATAATTGCTTATTGTTCATTGCTAATTGCTAATTCTATTTTCTTAATCCAAGCGCTTCCAGACACGCTTGCGTTGCAGGTTGATCGCAATAAACGTTTTGGAATTTCGCTCCATAGCGCAAACTCCATTTTCTGATTCTTTCCGTATTCTCGTTGAATTTTTTCTGGAAATAATTCAATTGGGCTTGTGTAATTGTCAGATTCCAGCTCCGTCCGGTTTCGGCGTCTACAACGGTAATATCGCCATACAGACCAACGCCGCGTTCGAAGTCTGAATACAGTCTTAAAACACGGGGCGTATACCCCGCCTGCTGAAGCAAAGAAAGTCCCTGCGGAAAGGAGTCGTCATACATATCGGTAAGAATCAAAACGGCGCCTTTGTGAGAATCCAACTGAACAAGCTTTTGCGCAGCCTTGAGGAAAGACGTCGCCTTTTTGGATTCCGTTTCAGTTGCGTTGCGGAAAAAACGAAGCGCAAAACCGATGTCGCCTTCTGAGCCTATTGCATGTTCCGCTGGCTGAAGCTGATCGTCATAAGTATAGACGTTAACCTGGTTGTTTCTTCGTACCGCGACAAAGGCCAGAATCGCCGCCAGACGCGTTGCCGTGTCCAGCTTGGACGTTACAGCGCGCGGCGGAACCAGGCGCATGCTTTCTGACCGGTCAACGAGAATATGACAATACTGACGGGCGGAAGACTTGTATTCTCGCACCAGCAATTCGTCCATGCGAGCGCAGTATCCCCAGTCTACAGAATGAAGGTCGTCTCCGGGAGCGTAATCTCTATAGCCGGTTATTTCCGTCCCGCCTGCCAGATTGCGATGCGGCGGCTGATAAAGGATGTCTCCGCTTTTGTCTGCCGACGGCGCGCAGGACGCATAGACCGACTCCGCTATTTTAGCGCATAAACGCATTTGGCGTTCAAAACGTTCATCAAACAAAGGGATTCTGGAAAGGAAATCTTTCATGGTATGGAATAGGGGGTAGGGAATGGGGAATAGGCGCGAAGCGCATCCGCTAGAACCGCTTTAGC
>JAZRTH010000841.1:0-8957 GCA_045651945.1 Thermoguttaceae bacterium | reverse complement strand
TTGGCTCACAGAACGACATGGCTACGATCCGACTTCATAAGCTGGAAGAACTTTTCGTAGCCCTTGAGTTCCGGCAGCTTGATCGTCGGGAACGGGGTGTCTTTGGTGGACAGGGCGACAACGGTGCAGCCGACGTTTTTCTCGAAGATGGACTGCATCTTTTCGAATTCGGATTCAAACGGTTCGACGAAGAAGATGACGTCGTTTTCGCGCATGATTTCTTCGACGCCGTGCAGAGCGTAGGTGCCTTCGAGGAAATCGCTTTGCTTGCGGGTGATTTCGTTGGTTTTGAGCGTCAGTTCTTCAGCAACGCCGTCGTTGCGTCCAGCGAAGAAGATGGTTCTGGCGTTGGCGGCTTTTTCGATAATCGCCGGGTCGTATTCCGTCGTCATGATTTGAGCGGACAGGTCGGCGGCAGCGGTTTTGTTCGCGTCGCATTCGCAGCATTTAATCAGATTGCAAAGAATGGAACGATAAACCAGAGCCTGTTCGACAACGGACTTGGTAGCGGCAACAGCGTCTTCTTTTCCGCAGGAAAGAACGACGCATTCGTCGGAGAGTTCCTGAAGCGGGGTTCCCGCGTTGGCGGTAACGCCGAAAATGTTCTTCTGTCCCTTGGCTTTGAGCTGTTTGATGAGGGTGATGAGTTCCTTGGTCTTGCCGCTGTTCGAGGCGCCCATAACGGCGAATCGGGACAGGTCGTATTCGCAACCTTGGAAACTTCCGTCGGTTGCGACGGCGATGGGCAGCCCACGCTTGAGAACGCCGTAGATAAAGCTCTTCGCCGGGAAAATTCGGCTGGAGCCTTCGCCGGTCAGAAAGACCGCTCCGGTCTGTTCAATCGCCTTTGCCATGTTGGCTGTCTGCGAAAAATCGAAGTTGCGAATGACGTCTGCCGTTTCCAGCATTTCCTTAACCAACGCAAAATCCTTGTAACGAGAATCGGTAAGATTCATAAGGGTCTCCTTAATAAAACAATTCTGGGAATACATTTCTCTGCCCAGTTCCAATTCCCGGACAGTCCAACTGTACCTTATTATACAATATAATAAAAAGAATTCAAGCGGTTTAAAGAAAGAATCCAAAAGATAAATCCATTTCCCCCCTATTGCAAATGAATCTATAATCCGTACAATTTGGGAATAAGGAGTTAAACGATGCGTATTTCTTTCCTGTCTAACTGGTTAAAACGCTGGCGAATCTGGTATTATAAGCGTGTGGAATCGATGGACGTCTACGATTTGTCGGAGCCGCTGGGCAAGCGGGGGGAGCAATACGCCGCGCGATATCTTCAAACGAAGGGATACGAGATTGTCCGGAAGAACTGGAAAAACGGTCAGTACGAACTCGACATTGTCGCTCAAGACGGCGACGTTCTCGTTTTTGTCGAGGTAAAAACCCGGTCAGACGACGATATCAACCCGCCGGAAAGAAATGTTAACAGCGAGAAACAGCGCAGAATCGTCAAGGCGGCGGAGAGCTTCATAAAAATGTATATGAATCTTCTGGGTCTGAAAGAATACCGTTTTGACGTCATCGGAATCGTCTGGCGGCACGGGGAAAAACGCCCGGAAATCGTCCGCCATTGGGAAGACTGCGTCGACCCTCAAGATTATTCCTCTTCGCCGCATCGCAAACGCTCCCGCCGTTCCGACGACCCGTTTACGGTGCGGTTTTGATAGAGTCCGTCCCCGATTGAGTTTTTGCGGTAATAATCTTTGGCGGACTTCGTCAGCCCTTGAAAAAACTTTAGTAGGGAAGTACAATTGCACAATCGGCGAGAATCCGTTTCATCCGTAAAATCCGTGTGCTGACTGACCCGCGCAAAACCATCGGGGGCGCCGTCACATGTGCATTTCGACGATGTCGCCGTCGACGAGAACGTAGTCTCCCTTAACGGGCGTGCCGTCGTGAACCTGCGATCCCCAAATGCGGGCGAACTTGAGTTTTTCGCTATAGTCTTTGTGAACCTGACCCGCCAAGTCGAGCAGGGAATCGCCGTTTTTCACGGTGAACGGTCGGTCGAGATCCGCAACCTTTTTGGTCGGGAGTTTTGTATAGACGCGAATGACGCCCATGCTCTTGTAAATGTCGTCACGCAGCGGTTCGAGGTTGCAGTTCTCGCCGCCCAGGTCGCGGTCGGCGGAAATGTCGTACGTATCCCAGTCGTTCAAATGGAATTCGTCCGGAAGGAGTTCCCAGAACATCTCTTTTCGTTCAGCCGCCTCCGGCAAGTCCATTTTATTAAAGACGAGAATCGCTTTCGTGTACGTGATTCCAATGTCGTCTTCGTCCAGACAGGTTTTCTGTCCAAGACGGGTTTTGGTCAGGCGCATTTTGTCGAGAACGTCGTACGCCTGTGACACGCCGTCGTCGGAGCCGAGATCGACCATTAAAATCGCCAGTTCCGCCGCGCGAATCAAGCCGTAGGCGTACGGGTCGATATAGTCTTTGGTAATCGGCGGCGTGTCGATAAGCTGAACGTAGACGTCGTTCCAGGGCATCATTCCCGGCTGCGGGATTTTGGTCGTGTACGGATAAATCGCCACTTCGGGCGTCGCCTTGGTCAGACTTTTCAAAAGCTGGCTTTTGCCGGCGTTGGGACCGCCGATAATAATCGCCGTTCCCGCTCCCTGACGCGGAATCTTTATGCTCAGTCCGCCGCTCTTTTTGCCAGCGGCGCGCTCAGAGTCGATTTCTTTTCGGGTCGAAGCGATTTTCGCCTTGAGCGCCGCCTGAAGATGGTCTGTCCCCTTGTGCTTCGGGATTTCCTGAAGCATAACCTGAAGACAACGCAGTTCTTCTTCCAGACTGGTCGCTTGACGATAGGCGTCTTCCGCCTTGAGGTACTGTTGAGTTAAGTTGGCTGGCATGGATTGGTTAGTGAGGAGTTAGGAGTGAGGAGGGAGGAGTTGAGGAGCTTCTAGCTATTAGCTGCTAGCCATTAGCTTGTAAATTCGCAGCTCTAAGCGTTAACATTTAAAGCAGGAAGCTAAAATCTCCAAGCTAGGAGCTAGTAACTAGAAGCTAACGGCTACTCTTCCCATATCCCGAATTTGTGAATGGTCGTTTGACGGAACTCTTCGCCGGGATAGAGTTCGCAGGGCGGGAAGTCCGGATGGTTGGGCGCGTCGGGGAAGTTTTGCGTTTCCAGACACAGCGCGGCGTATTTGTAATATTTTACGCCGTTACAGGACAGCGACCCGTCAAGGAAGTTGGCGGTATACAGCTGAACGCCGGGCTGAGTCGTTTTGACGGTCATGGTTCTGCCGGACTGCGGGTCGTAAACTTCCGCCGCCGGACGAAGCAATCCCATTCTGCCGTCGAGAACGTAACAATGATCGTATCCGCCGCCCTGCGCCTTTTCGACGTCTTTTCCGACTTGACGATATTGAGTGAAGTCCATAACCGTATTGAACACCGGGTTGAGCTTGCCGGTGGGAATGGCGTCGTCTGTTACATCCAGATAATTGGAGGCGTGAATTCTCAAAAGGTGATTACGGACGGAAAGCGGCGCGTCGTCCGTTCCGCTGGAAATGCCGGACAGGTTCCAGTAGGCGTGGTTTGTGAGGTTGAGAACCGTCGCCTTGTCAGTCGTGGCGAAGTAATCCATTTTCAGCTCGTTGTCTTCGTTGACCGAGTAAACGACTTTCGCCGTCAGCGTTCCAGGATAGCCCTCTTCGCCGTCGGGAGAAACGTACGTCATTTCAACGGCGGAATCGTCTGAATCGATAAGAATTCGTGCCGTCCAAAGCCGTTTGTCAAATCCGACGTTCCCGCCGTGAAGATGGTTCGCGCCGTTGTTACACGCCAGAGTGTACTCTTCCCCTTCGAGCGTAAAACGTCCTTTGGCGATTCGGTTCGCGTAACGACCCGGCGTAGAACCGAGGCACGGATGTCCTTTATAATAATTGTCGAATCCGTCCAGACACAAAACGACGTTGTCGACTTTTCCGTCTTTATCCGGGACGTCGACGCCGATCAACGTCGCGCCGTAATTGATAACTCTCACCGCCATCCCTTTCGAGTTGGTAAGAGTAAACATCTGAACTTCTTCTCCCGTCGGGAGCTTTCCATAAATGGAACAGGTTACGGACATGGCAGCAGGAATTATGAATTAGGAATTATGAATTAGGAATTATGAATTAGGAATTAACGCAATGCGTTTCTCTCACTTGTTGTATTCTAATTTACATAATCCTCTATTTATTTAAAGGGGGGGAGCGGAATTCGTAATGCGTAAGGGTGCACGCAAAATTTTCTTGCGAAGATAGATAAGCTGAGAAGCAGGAACGCGTCCCGGAGGGACGCAACCCTTGTAACCGTGGGCTTCAGCCCACGGGATAGGCTCGATAATAACAAAATCGATAAATACCCTTTTCCTCCCCTCCAGCGCCAGCGGCGCTGGTGGGGAGGAAAAGGGGTTAACTCGATTAAAGGACTTGGTTTGTCTCCTTCCGGCGGTTGAAACCGCCGGTTATAGAGAGTTACGTCCCTTCGGGACTATGCGGCGGACTGCGTCCGCTGCCGCTATCGCGACGTATTATATTAGACGTTTTTGCAGAGTCAAAACTCTATTGACCGCCGGAAAAATTTGCGTACACCCAATGCGTAATTCTTAATTCGTAATTACTATTCGAGAGTAGCAATTCGATTTCTTAGCAATTCGTTTTTTGGAATAGTTAGCGCTTTGCAACAAAATCGACCCCGATTTGCGATTTTTTCAGTCGATACAATGCGAAAAGTCGCCTATATATTCGCTATTTTTACTAGTTTCTCAAAAATTTTAGGAATTTTTTTAAAAAATTTGCTTTTGGGGTATTGCAAAAAAGCAAAAAAGCGGTTAGAATACAATCAACTTAAAGGTAATCTTGTTGGGCAAAAAACAGATTCGCCTTAAATGTGTGTAGATGAATCATCCCGAAAGGCTCCAGGGCAAAGTTTGAGCTGCGGGTTGAAGAGTCATTTATTTACCATTTTAAGACTGCGAAAATCTTTGATTCAGGAGTTTTTTGCCATCGATTCTGGAATATTCCGATTTTTTTGGCAAAAATCCCGTAGAATCGGAACTTTTTCTCGTCTAAGCCCCTCTAATCCTTTGAAAGACGTGAACATCCCCGAAGATAAGCTAACGATTCAATCTGTTTTGGCTGGCAATCGCGAGGCGTTTGGAGCTCTGGTGAGCAAGTATCAGGACAGGTTATATCATTCGTTATTATGCATGTTGGGCAATCCCGACGACGCGCTCGAGTTGACGCAAGACGCCTTTGTTCAGGCGTTAGTCAACTTGGATAAGTTCCGCGGCGAATCCGGATTTTACACATGGCTTTATCGGATCGCGATTAACATGGCGTCCAGTTTGAAACGTAAACGCGTTCTGGTTTCCTATGATGAATTGGCAGAGAATGCGGCATTTAACCCGGCGGATTCAGGCGATTCCCCGGAACGCGAACTGGAAGTAAAAGAGAACCAGCGCCTGGTTTGGGAAGCCATCGGCAAAGTGGCGCCTGATTTTCGGCAGGTTCTTATTCTTCGCGAGATTGACGGGTTGGATTACGAACAAATCGCGCTTGTTCTCAAAATTAAAATTGGGACAGTGCGAAGTCGGCTGTACAGGGCAAGATTGCAGCTGGCGGAATATCTTTCAGATAAGTAACATTATCCAATATAATTAATTTATATTGAAAGAACCATGAAAGTAGATGACTCAGGGGCTTTAGAGGCATATTTCGATGGGGAATTGTCTCAAGAGGAAGCTATTAATTTTGAAAAACGTCTTCAGGCGGAGCCAGAGCTTCGCCAGGAGCTGGAGTCGTTCAAGCGTTGTTCGGCTCTGATATCTCAGCTGCCAAAGGTCAAAGTTCCTTTCGACCTCACCAAGTCTGTTCTGGAACGAGCAGCGTCGGAATCTCCTATCCCTTTTGCTCTAGCGGATTCGCCAGTCGATTTGAGTTTCTTAAACGACTCCGCGTTGACGTCCAGCGACGGCGAATCCGAACAGGGGTCAGTCTCAAAAGAACCTGAAAACGGCTACGTTGACGATTGGCAGAAACCGACGATTTTGCAGCGAATCTCTCGCGCCATGCTTTGGCCGACGATGGTAATTATCATCGCGATTGGGTTGTATCTTTCCAATCCCAAAGACAACAGCGCGCCCATTCAAACCAAACCGGACGAGTCGGAGATTGCAGATACGCCCTCAAACGACAATCCAAAAGAGCTGGAAACTTCCGTTCCGTTTCTCAATCCGCCTGCTGACCTCAACGGCGGACCCATGGCGGAAACGGTTCAAGATAATCCAAACGTCGTTTTGATTCCTGCTAACGACACCGTAGAAGAAGACGTTCCGGAAGTCGCCGTTCAAGCGCCGGACGAAGTCCTGTATCAGATTGTTTGCTCTGTAGACAAGGAAAAGTTCAATGGGGATCAATGGCGATCCGTATTAAAAGAACTGGGCGTTGAAACAAACGACTCCAAAGCGCCGTTAGAAGTTGGCGTCTGGACGCTTTCCACGTCCGCCAGTCAGCGAGCGGAAGCCCTTTCCGCGCTGAAATCCGTTCCCGGCGTCGTTTCAGTTCAAAACAACCCCGTAGAAACCGTTACTCCGCCCGCGGCAGACATTTCTGTTTTAACAGAGATTATACTTCAGCCGGTTGAAAAATAGAAGTTAAGTGATAAGTGGTTAGTGGTAAGTGAGAGCGTCGCTTTGCGTCCTTACCACTTAAAACTTATCACTCTTTTTATTTCTTGCCCTATTCTGGCAGCTTGTGAACGCGCAGAATTTGGACGCCGTTGTCAGCCAGGCGTTTTCCGACTTCTGCGGTTTTCTCGTCGGAGAAGTTTAAGAACCGTTTTCTCGACACGCCGACAACCAGCGGACAGCCCAGCGAATGGAACTCGCTGATGTTGTCGATAAGCGCCCAGTTGTCTTGAGCTGTCTTTCCAAACCCAATTCCAACGTCCAGAGAAATGTTCTCTTTCGGCAACCCGTCTTGAATTGCCGCGTCGCGCCGCCGTTCCAGCTCTTCCCAGACTTCCTGAACGACATCTTTGTAGTAAGAAGAGGCAGTAGGCAGTAGGCAGTAGGCAGTAGAGGAATCTTGATTCTTGTCTCTCAACTCCTCACTGGTAGGAAATGGATTAACAGCGGACTTCTCCGGCAATAATATTTTGTGGTGCATGATAACAACGCAGGGCTGGAATCGCCGCCAGACTTCGCGCATGGCGGGATCGGTTCCGCCGGAGACGTCGTTGATAATCGCAGCGCCGCGTTCCAGAGCCGACTGAGCCACCCGGGGTTTGTACGTGTCAACAGACAGCGGAATCGACAGCCGTCCGTCGAGCCGTTCCAGAATCGGTTCCAGCCGCCGCAGTTCCTCTTCCAGGGAAACCGGCGTAGCGTTGGGACGCGTACTTTCCCCGCCCAAGTCGATGATGCCCGCCCCCTGATCTTCCAGCGTCAGCGCGGCGTCGACGGCTTTGACGGGGTTGTAATCTTCCGAAAAATACTTGCCGCCGTCAGAAAAGCTGTCCGGCGTGGCGTTGACAATTCCCATATAAACGGGAAGATCAGCGTTCGTTAGAATATCTGAAAATTTCATGATTGATTTTTGTTACAATTGGATTGAAAGGCGGTAATGGAGCGACCGAAGGGAGCGGAATTACGCAGTTCGCCTTTAGGCGAACCGAAATGACGGAATGACCAATACTCGTTGGTTTATAGTTACACCGGCGTTTTGTTCGCCGTGCCGGCGAATGCGTAATTCCGTTCGCCGTTGGCGAACACCATTACCGCCTTTCATCGATTTCTCACCCTTTTGCCTTCTTAATTCGCGGTCGCCATTTTTTATGGATCCACCAATACTGGGTGGGGTCGTCGATAATCATCTTTTCAAACTCGTGATTGTACCATTGAGTAATTGACCGGACGGACTGGGATTCTTCCGTATTCTCCAGCGGGTCGAGATACGACGCCAGCCAGAGGTCGAACTGGAGCGGGACGCCGTTGATTCGTCTGCCAAACCCGACGCAGCACGGGACGTTGTCCGCCATGGCGAAAACCGCCACGCCTTTAGGACAGGACGTTTCCCGGTTCAGACAGTTCACCCAAACGCCGCGCTGACCGGCAAATTGATCGGAAAGGAATCCGATTGTCCCGCCGCGTTGAACTACGCCTGGCAGAATGTCCGGGGCTTTGTCACGCGGGACGATGTATTCTCCCGTTGAGCTGCGAAACGTGTTGACAAACCGGTTGAGATACGGGTTGTCTAGCGTCCGGGCGATGGCGTAGCTGGGGAATCCGAGCAGTCCCAAAGCGTAACCCGCCGCTTCAAAGTTGCCGTAATGCGCCGTAATAACGGCAAAAGGTCGTCCCATTAAAACAGTATGAATGAATCGATTAACCCCATGGAGATGAAAATATTCTTTCCAAGTGGTTTCGTGTATTTTTCTGTTGATAATGGCAACTTCCAGCGCCAGCGTGAACAGATGTATCCACATCCGATGAGCCGTTTGCTCAACTTCCCGTTGCGTCATGTTTGGAAACGCGTAATGGATGTTCTCTTCAATGAGCTTTCGCCTCAGACGTATTACATAATGGAACAGAAACGCCAGCCCTCGAACAACAGCCATGCTGACGTTCAGCGGCAGCGCCTGCGCCAAAGCGACGAAAAGGCGAACGATGAGGTATACGATATAATCAACCATTGCAAGTCGGGGGGGGATGTTAGTTAGGAGTTAGGAGGGAGGAGTGAGGAGCTGATTTCGCCGAAGGCGAAATACTACTGCCTACTGTCTATTGCCTACTGCCTCCATTATACCAGAGTTTCTGTTTTATACAAGTTCAAAAAATGAATGAGATTTTTCGGCATGTCATTGGACAAGGCGGCGCCTATGGGCGCCGCACTCCCAGACGCAAGCGCACCCTCGATAGGATCGCTCCTCACTACTGCCTATTG
>JAZRTH010000840.1:0-2010 GCA_045651945.1 Thermoguttaceae bacterium | reverse complement strand
GCCAAACGGAAACGATGTTCGGGTCGGCTTTTCGCAGTCTTTGCATCCACGTTGGATAGACGTCGTACTTTCCTTTGAACGTCTGACCGTTTTTGTAAACTTCATTCTTTTTTGCAGTAACGCCGGTGGCGATGGCAACGTGGTTTGTTGCGCTCGACGGCGCCGATTCCAAATTGGTATGCGACTGGAACGTATACGCGCCTTTATATCCTTCCGCCCACGTTCCATTGCGAAGAGCGTCAAAATTGGGCGTAGGAGCTGTGTACATTGCGTCCGCGCGCTGTCCGTCGAGCATAATCAGCAGCGCTTTTTTCTGTCCCGCTTCTGCGGCAGAAACGAGAAACAAAAGCGCCGCGAAACAAATAAGCAATCGTTTCATAGATAAACCTTTCTGTTAAAAAGAGCTTTTTGGCTCTTATGAATTAAAAATTCCGGAACCTTTTTGTCGGCCTATGACAAAAATATAAAATTCCAGCTTTAATCAGCATACAGACATTATAAAAGAAACAATTTTTAAATTCAACCCTTCTCATCCAAGTTTTTTATTAAAAACAGATCGCCATTTTATTACTGAAACGGTTTTAAAAAATCTCTCTTGACTCGTATAGAAAAAATCTCTATAGTCCGGATTATTGCCAAAACAGTTTTTTCTGTTTTGCATTTGCGGACGAAATATACTTGCATTTTCGGAGTTTGTTTGCGCCATGGACGGTTCAAGAACTCTTGAAATACACAATTCCTTTAACCCACAGCATAAGTTGTGGACTTTGACATGGATGGACTCAAGTCATGGAATTTAGCATTATGAACAGATTTCAGCTCCGATGGGCGCTTGCGGCGTTATTAGTCGTCGTTTCGCTTGTTGGCTGTCGCAGTACAGGCGGCCCGAAATGGCCTTTTGGTCGAAAGGACATGGAAAAACACGAACAGTTAGCAACGTATAAAGAAAATCATCAGGCTGTTCAAACTGACGGCGACATAATTCCTCCGGCAAATAAAGCCAAGCCGGAAGCGACCATAGCTCTGGGAGAACGTCGTCTGGCTGACAGCGGATACTCTAACTCGAACGGTCCCAAATATACAGAATCTCTGGATCAGCTCAATCAGCCGCCAGTCAACCCGGCTCAGAATTACGCCGCTGTAGAACAAATGGCAACTAACGCAAATGCAGAAGCCGCTAAAAACGCCGCGCCTGTCGCTTATAAAGAAGAAAACGCCTCGCCGATGGACATTCCGCCGATGGCTTCTCCTTCATCTCAAGCGGTTGCGTCAAATGGAACGTCAGGTCCGATGGATCTGCCGCCAGTTCCGGATCTGCCGCCGGTTCCCAATTCAGAACCAATTCAGGCGCCTGTCTCTCCAGCGGTTGCGTCTGATTCGTCACAAAACAACAATGCTATAGCGCCGGTTCAATACCAGACGGAAATATCCGAAAGCGAAGCTCAGGCGTATACGCCCACCCAGGGATCGTTCCTGCCAGGCAGTTTGGACATGAATCGATTCGAATCGGAGTTTTCGTCTCCGACCACGCCGGGTTCTACGCAGAATGTTTCTCCTCAGCCGGGAACAAGTCAAGCGTATCCGACAGACACTCCGTCTCCGCTTGACTCCCAAACGCTGCCGGGTCTGTCCGAAAATCAAAACGTTCCCCATGAACTAAAAAATCGTTTCGATAATACCAAAATGGTTGCAGTAAAAAATACCGGCGCTGTTATGACAGAATCGGATTTCTGCTCGCTGGGTTATCATGAAGTCGCCAATCTGGCAACGGGAAATCCGGTTGTTGCCAAAGCGTCTCCCGTTTCAACGCCTCGTCAAACGCAGCCGGAATACAACGTCATTCCTGTTGTTCAGACGTCATTGGTTCGACCGGTTGAAAACGCCCCTTCTACTACCGTTTCAGTCAATCCGGAATCCATTACTGACGCTGACCCGCCCATTTTAATGAACATTGCGCCGCTTAATTAGGGAGTCGGGAACAGGCATTAGGGAATAGAATTTACACTCATG
>JAZRTH010000839.1:0-1187 GCA_045651945.1 Thermoguttaceae bacterium | reverse complement strand
GTGGTGGTAATATTATTTGAAATCGCTCCAAAGGTAAAAACATTGTGATCGCCGCTGGCTGCTGTCAGCGATACCGCAGACGCCGCTGCGTCGCCGCTGCGTTCGACACGGAGGTTTTGAATCTTGTACGCTTCCCAGCTCGTGTTTCCATTGGCAGCGTGCATGTTAGCGCCATTTTTTAACGTTACATTCTGAATAAAGTTAAAATTGGCGCCGGAGTTGGTAATCTTTCCGCCGTCTAAAACAAAAAGAAGCTTTGTATCGGCATGAGTGTCGCACATAACGTCTTGAGCCGCAAGTTCAAGAACAGCGCCGGAGTTGATGGTTACCGTTCTTCCCGCAACATTGCTTGCTCCCAGGGCGGACGCCGTTCTGTTGTCTTCATTTGAACCGGCAGTAACCTTGACCGTTCCTTCCTTGATGGTCAAATTCCCTGAATAGGAATTGTTAATGTTTTTCAGTTCCAGCGTTCCCGCTCCGGTTTTGTAAATCTCGCCTGCCTTTTTAGTGCCATCGTTGACCGTAGTCGGGTTAACAATTTTAGCGGAAATGACAAGGTCAGAATTGGCGTTGTTAGTGATGTTCTCAACGTAAATGGTAGACGGCTTGGCGAGAACATCGTCGGATTTGGCGCCGAAGGAAATAACGGCGTGATCGTTATTCGCGCCGGTAATCGTTGGCGCCGTCGCCGCAGAGCCGTCGGAGTTGGAAACGACGTTGATGTTTTGAAACTTGTACGCTTCCCACGTTGTATTGCCATTGGCAGCGTGTATGTTAGCGCCGTTTTTTAACGTTACAGTCTGAAGAAAGTTGTAATACGCTCCCGAGTTGGAGATTTTTCCTCCATCCAGAACATAGGCAACCGGATTGTCATTGTGGGCGTTGGTCAAAATGTCCTGATTGGCAAAAATCAACTCTGTACCGTTGCTGATGTAAATGGTTCTGCCAGCCTGAACTTTGCCTAAAGTTGAATTTGTCCCGGAACATTTGGCGCTTACCGAAATCTTCCCTCCGTCAAGATGAACGTCTCCAGTAAACGTACTGCCGTTTTTATTCAGCGTCAGCGTCCCGTCGCCGGTTTTGTAAAAATCGCCGGAGCCAGACATCGTATACCCATACGTTTTATTCGCAGAAAGCTGGAACTCAACGCCGTCAGCCCCGATGGAAATATTAGCGGCAGGAAGCGT
>JAZRTH010000838.1:0-17883 GCA_045651945.1 Thermoguttaceae bacterium | reverse complement strand
TAGCTCTCGCTTTTTTTCTAAATAGAATCGCTCTAACCGGCGAGCGCAGCTCGCTAAGAAAAATAACGCCGCTTGACGGCAAACCGTCAAGTACGAAAGCGGGAGCTATGCTCCCGCACTCCGATAGTTGGTCACATATTTTCATTACTATATTTTAATTAAAAGGAGTTTTCCATGTTAAAGACTACACGTCGTAACTTTTTGAAGTCCACGTCCGTTGCTGGCGCGGGCGTCATTTTGGTGCACAATCTCGCATCTGGCGAATCGCCAAACGAAAAGATTAACTTCGCCGCTATTGGCGTTTCCGGCAAAGGAGCTTCTGATACGGCTGACGCCGCCAACTCCGGCAATCTGGTTGCCATTTGCGATACGGACGCCAACAAACGCCGCGGCGCTCTGAAACGTTACACAAACGCTGCCGAATTCGCCGACTTCCGCGAAATGTTCGACAAGATGGGCGACAAGATTGACGCGTTTACCTGCTCGACTCCTGACCACATGCACGCCCCCGCCTGCTTGATGGGCATGCGTCTTGGCAAACACTGTTTCTGCCAGAAACCGCTGACTCGTACGATCTATGAAGCTCGTTTGATGGCGAAAGTCGCTGCTGAAAACAGATGCTGCACTCAGATGGGCAACCATGGAACCGCCTATAACAGTCTTCGCATTTGCGAAGCGCTTTGTAAAACCGGATTCCTTGGCGATCTGCTCGAAGCTCACGTTTGGACGAACCGTCCGATTTGGCCGCAAGGCGGCGGACGTCCAGCGCCTAAACCGGTTCCGGAATTCCTCGATTGGGAACGATGGCTGGGCGTTGCTCCGGAACGTCCCTATGGCGACGGCTATCATCCGTTCTCATGGCGCGGATACTGGGATTTCGGCACCGGCGCTCTGGGCGACATGGCTTGTCACACGTTCAATATGCCCTATTCCGCTTGCAAGCTGGCAGACCCGTCTTCCGTTGTCGCCACCACCTCGGGTCACAATTACGAAACGTTCCCGCAATGGAGCATTATTGAATTCCAGTTCCCGGAAACGTCAGAACGCAAAGCAGTCAAGGCGTTCTGGTATGACGGCGGAAAGAAAATGCCGGCTGAAAAACTGGCAGGGTTTGCTCAGCTGCCCAACACCGGTTCCTGTATTTTCGGAACGAAGGTCATTATGGTTGCTGGCGGCGACCATAGCGATCATATCGAGCTGTACAAAGCCGACACAAAAGAAAAGGTCGAAATGCCGAAAGATCTGGAATGGGAAGCCTCTCCGGGACACTTCCAGGAATGGGTCAATCACATCAAAGGCGGATTTGATTCCAAACCGGCGCATTCCAATTTCATTACCTACGCTGGCAAACTGACCGAGACAATTCTGTTGGGCAACCTCGCTGTCTACGGCGCGCCGGAAGCTGGCGTCAGAGGAGAACTGGTCGAATGGGACGCTGCCAACATGAAGATTACGAACAATCCGAAGGGCAAAGAAGCCATGGAACTGCTGGTCAAACCGCAGTACCGCGGCGAATACCGATTGGATTAATTTTGGCGGCGAGGCAGTCCCCTGCCGCATTCGCTGGTTGTTCGCAGGTCAGTCCGTTCACGGATTTTACGGATTAAACGGATTCGCACCGATTGATTAATGGAAGGCGGTAATGGTAATGAAAAAAATCTTCCGCTAGAACCGCGTAGCGGTTCAATATTAATAGCCGTGGGTTTTAACCCACGGAGCAAAAGCGAACGGAATTACGCAGTTCGCCAACGGCGAACCGAAACGTTGAGAAGCGTGCATTCCAAAACGACGCAGCCGAAAACCTTCTCCGGATGTAGCCCGTCCTCGGGCTACAACTTGACGGCGCAAGCCGTCAAGAAATGCGGAAGCCTCCAAAAATCTCATTCGCAGAATTGGCAGACCGCCCCTCTGGTTCGCGGGCGTTTTCGCCCGCCGAAGTCTCTTTGTCCCGAAGAACGACTGAGTAGCTGCCGAAAACCTTACTGGATCGCGGACGTAAGTCCGCCGAAGAATTTAAGCCGCAAAGAACGCAAAGAAACAATCGGCGCGAATACGGACTGATCTACGTAAACGGTAGGCTCCTATTTACCTGAAGAGCCAGAGTGTTTTTATTGATTTATCTCGGAATGTTGGCGATTTGAACAAAAGGGGAAAATGAAAACAAACTGATGATTTCATTCATCTAAAGTTTCCGAATACCATCTTAGTTCATCCTTATTGTATTTATATCTAATGTTGGAATTTTGGTCATGCCAAGTATCCCACATTCCATCATTATCCCTGTCTATGAACAGATTGCCTTTAGGGAATTTGCCGAGCTGGCAAAAAATCGAATAGTTGTCATTTTGAGGCTTCTTAACAACTGTGCATATTGAATCAGAAACTGGACCAACTTTTGGATCTTTTGTTATAACTTTACTATTAGGACCATAGTAATTGGAAAGAATACTACCATCATCTGTTTTTTCTTCTGATACAATCCATCTATAGGACGTTTGCGAATCTTGTTTAATCTGTCGCACAAATAAAAAATCTGTATTGTCATTATTTGTGAAAAGAGTAAAACCTTCAATATCAAAACGTCGATCGTAAGAAAAAAGATCTGAATCGACAGACGATATTGTTACAGCATTTGAGAAAAATGGTTTTAACGAATATCCTATGAAAAAAGCAGCGGCAAGACCTAATAAATATAACAGGAACCGAAACTTAAACATCTACGCTCTCCTAAAAGGTAAAAACCAATAACAAATGTAACTCTTTAAGTTATCATGTCAAATACCCAAGCACAGTATTCTTGGAAAGAATCTCTATAACTTGAACTTTAATAATATTATAACCACATATTATGTAGATGTCAATAAGAATATCATTTTTTTCAGAAATAATTATTTTTTCTTCTGCGGGCGAAGACGCCCGCGAACCAGCAGGACTGTCTGGCAATTCTACGAAAGAAATTTTTGGAAGCTTCCGCATTTCTTGACGGCGTTCGCCGTCAAGCAGGACTCCGAGGGCGGAGTCCATCCGGGGAAGGTTTTCGGCTGCGTCGATTTGGAATGCACACTTCTCAACGTTTTGTTCGCCTATCGGCGAATGCGTAATTCCGCACCCTTTGGGCGCTTCATTACCGCCTTCCATTACTTTGCGAACTTTGCCGCTAAAATTTTCTTCGGCGGACTGCGTCCGCGACCCGGAAGCGTTTTCGGTACATCACAGATTTTTAGCGGATCTTTGGACAAGGCGGCGTCAAGCCGCCGCATTCCCCGCGCAAGCGATCGCCGAAGTTTGTTCTTCAAGAATTCTTCTCGCAACTCGCAACTCGCAACTCGCAACTCTCTTTAATTATCCCTACCGTCTTATCAGCCGCGCCGGTTTGAGACAAGACCAGATCTCTGGCGCGGGCGCCAAGCTCTTCTCGCCAGGCGGGGTCGGTCAGGCATTTCTCGACGAAGTGTAACATTTCCTGTTCGTCTTTGACGACGACGGCGGCGTTGGCGCCAAGCAACAGCGCGACGACGTCCCGGAAGTTGGTTGTATTGGGACCGAAAGAGACCGCAGCGCCGTATCCCGCCGGCTCGATCATGTTCTGTCCGCCGCGGCTGCCCATGCTTCCGCCGACGAACGCGATTTGCGCCGTTCCCCACCACGCGCCCAGTTCTCCAACGGTGTCGACCAGCAGGATTCGACAGCGTTTCGAGCCGTCTGCGTTTTCCCCGCCCTGCTCTGTCAGCTCGGTTCGACGAATAAACTCGGCGCCGCGGCTTTCCAGCATTTTGGCGACGGCGTCAAAGCGTTCGGGATGTCGGGGGACGAGAATCAGCTTGAGAGAGTCGAACTGCTCGCTAAAGCGGTCAAAGACGTTGAGCGCCATTTCCTCTTCCGGGTCTTGAGCGCTGCCCGCCAGAAAGACGACGTCGGCGTCTGTTACGCCTTCCCAGAACGCGCCGGTTTTGCTCGTTCCAGTCAGAGAGCGAACCCGGTCGACGGCAGGAATGGCGCGCTCGGTTTTCGCACCGTCAAATTTAATCGATCCGACTGTTACAACGCGGTCGGCGGGAACGCCCAGTTCAATAAACCGCTGGGAATAGACGTCGCTTTGAGAAACGACCTTGTCAACGCGCTGGAACGCCGGTCGCAAAAAGCAGGAAAAGCGCCGATAAGACGGAAAGCTCTTGTCGCTGATTCTGCCGTTAAAAACGACGACTTTCACGCCGTTCTTTTTCGCCAGACGCGTCATGTTGGGCCAGACTTCCAGCTCCGCCAGAATCAGCGCGGTTGGGCGGATTCGTTTCAGAGCGGTTTTAACCGCCCAGGTAAAGTCGAGAGGATAATAGAAAACCGTATGGTTGGGAAACCGCTTTCTGGCGACTTCCATGCCGGTTTTGGTTGTTGTGGAAATAACGCACCGAACCCCGGGAATCGCCTGTTCCAGCCGGGATACCAGCATCGGCAGTAGGTTGACTTCCCCAACGCTGACAGCGTGCAGCCACAGCGTCGGCGCGTCGGGATTGTCCGGCAGAATCGGAACGCGACCGAGCGCTTTCTCTCCCCAGCCTTCCCGATAGCGTCCGGTTGTCAGGGCGCGAAAAATCAGCCACGGCGACGCCAGAAGCAGAGCCAGCAGGTAGAGGATGTTCAGGAACATTGGTTGTTAGTGCGAAATTTGGGAAGGCAGTAGGCAATAGGCAGTAGGCAGTAGTGAGGCGCTTCGCGCCTGTTCCTCACTGCAAAGTATTTGCCAGCTGTTCCATCGGCATGCCGACGACGTTGCTTTCTGACCCTTCGATAATATGGAGCCAATCGTTTCCGTCCTGATAGCCGAACGCGCCTGCCTTGCCTTTCCATTTTTTGGTGGCGATGTACTCGTCAATTTCTTCGTCGGAAATGTTGTCCATTTTAAGCTGGGTTTTGGAAATTCGCGTTTTGAGAATCCCGGCTTGCAGGATGCACAGACAGCTGATAACAGTATGTTCTTTTCCTCGAAGGGTTTGGAGCATCCGTTTGGCGTCTTCGGCGTCTTTCGGCTTGCCGAAAACTTCGTCGCGGATAATCTCTCCGCCGTAGACTTCGTCCTTAAATCGGAGCGGAACGACCGCGACGGTGTCGCACCCAACGATTGTGGGCGTGCATTGCGGGTCTTCAGCTCGTTTGGCGGCGTAAACGTTGAGAACTTTCGCCTGAGCCATTCGCATGGCGTACTGAAGCGCCGTCTCGTTTTTGCGCCGAGGCGTTTCGACTTTTTCGTCCGGGTGAACGACTTCAAATTTATACCCGGCGGCGGTAAGCATTTTCTTTCGCCGCGGGGAACGACTTGCCAAAATAAAAGGCTGTGGCATAACTAAGGTCTTCCTGTAGTTGTACAAAGTGGACGCCGGGAAGTTGAGGGGGGATTTTTCCCCCGTCAAAAAAAACTTGCGGCGCTTGCTTGATTTTTTATTGAAATATGTAATAATATAGTAAAGCTGAAAGCGGTTTGTTGTATTGAGAGTTTCCATCTCGCTGCCGACAGCTTCCCTGCCTTTAGAGGTTATTATACCAAGAAAGATTTTAAAATCAATGGATATTATTAAAATTGAGCCACAATTTGGCGACACGGACATGTGGCAGCACATTCATTACGCGGCGATCATTCGTTGGTTCGAACGCGGACGTATGAAAATTTACAAGATTTTTAATCCGGACTGCTCCGCCGGCAAGTGGAATTTGATTCTGGCGCATACAGAAACCGACTACTTCGGCGAGACGAGCCTGTCGTACGAAGTCGAAATCCGTTCAACCATCGAGCGAATCGGAAACACCTCGTTTACGATTTATCAGGAATGCTGGCAGAGGGGCGTCAAAACCGCATGCTGCCGAACCGTCCTGGTCTTTATTGACCATCAAACCAAACACCCCATGCCCCTGACGTCGGAATACCGACAGGCGCTGGAGGAATATTTGAAATAGACGCGAAGCGTCCCGTGGGTTAAAACCCACGGCTATTAACATTGAACCGCTACGCGGTTCTAGCGGAAGCGCTTCGCGCTACTGTTTATAACCTACTGCCTACTGCCTATTGCCTACTGCCTTTTACCCCCCTATTACCATGAAACGTTTCCAACTAGCTCTATTAACTGTTCTTCTGACCGCGTCGTCAGTTTTTGCTGGAGAAAAGGTCGTCTTTAACAGCGAGGGGTTCGCCCCGATGTTTCCCTTTTCCATAACCAAAGGGGCGCCGGACAACATTACCAACGTCCGGACGTGGTCAACGCCCACTCCTGCTGGGGCGGACGGCTTTTTGCGGATTGAGGGCGACCATTTCGTCTCGGACAAAGGCCCCGTCCGGTTTGTCGGAACGAACTTGTGCTTTACCGCCGAGTTCCCCGAAAGTCACGAAGACGCTGAGCGCTTGGCGCAGACGTTAGCCCGGTTTGGAATCAATGCCGTCCGGCTTCATCACATGGATTCTCACGTTATCTGGGGCGGGCACGACTGCAAAAATCACCTTGATCTGTCTGAAACGCAGATGGAAAAGCTCGACTATCTGATTTATCAGCTGGAACGCTACGGCGTTTATATCAATATTAACCTTCACGTCGGGCGTCAGCTTGACCAGCGCGACGGCATGTACAACGACGACAACGTTCCGAAGTATGACAAAGGCTTGGACAACTTCCAGCCGCAAATGATTGAATATCAGAAAAAGTACGCCAAAGACCTGCTGACACACTACAATCCGTACACGAAAAAAGCCTACGTTGACGATCCCGGCGTTGCGATGATCGAGATCAACAACGAAAACAGCGTTTTCTGCTCATGGGCGTGCGGACATCTGGACAACCTCCCGGAACCGTACGCGTCCGATTTCCGAAAGATCTGGAACGACTGGCTGAAAAAGAAATACAAGTCGACCGACGCTCTGAAAGCTGCTTGGGCATCCAAGACGATTCCCTTCGGCGAAAACATGATTCCCGACGGCGGATTTACCATGGAACAGTTCTCGAAACGCGGCGACCATCATTGGGAAGTTCAGCGCGACGCCGTTTGCGACGTCCCGGCTGAGGTGGTCGACGACCCGGCTGCGGCGAACGGGAAAGCCCTAAAGATTCAGGTCAACAAGATGGGCGAAGTCTCCTGGGTCCCCCAGCTTCATCGCAACGGCTTGTCGTCCAAAAATGGAATGCCGTACACGCTCAAATTCAAATGCAAAACCAGCGCTCTGACAGAAATGAGCGTTGGCATGGTAGAACAGCACGACCCGTGGAGTACGATTGCATTCCGTCAGTCGTTTAAAACCGAGACGAACTGGAAGACGTACGAATTCACGTTTGTCGCGGACAGAGACGACGACAAAGCCCGCATTTCCTTTGGCGGGTTCAAGGCGGGCATTACGTACTGGATTACTGACGTCTCTCTCGTTCCCGGCGGGACGTTTGGAATCTCGGATTCCGAATCGCTCGAACAGGGAACCGTTTCCGTTCCGAAAAAGAACGGCGTGGGCTTCTCAAACGACGTCGCTCGACAGGACTTTACCGATTTCCTCTATGACGTCGAAAAGACGTACTGGCTGGAGATGTACAACTATATCAAGTCGCTGGGCGCCAAACAGCCCGTCAGCGGAACTCAGCTTCAGTACGGATACTGGAACGCTCAGGCGCAGCTGGACTACTGTGACATTCACGCCTACTGGAACCACCCGGTCTTCCCCGGTCGCCCGTGGGACCCAAACAACTGGTACGTCAGAAATCTTGCTCTGGTCAACGCCCCGGCTGCCAACTCTTCAACGCTTAACCGTCTTGCCGCCGTTCGCGTTATGAACAAGCCTCTGACGGTCAGCGAATACGATCACCCGTTCCCGAACCCATACTGCGCCGAAGGCAACCTGATGGCGTTTTCGATGGCGGCGTTCCAGGACTGGTCTGGCATTTTCCAGTTCGCGTGGAAACACAACAACGACTACGACCCGCCAATTTGCAGCGCGTTCTTCGACATGGCGTCCAACCTGGGAAAGACAGCGCACCTGCCGGCGTGTAACGCGATTTTCGCCCGCGGGGACGTCAAAGCCGCCGGCTACAACCTCGTTCAGGCGCCGACTATGACGATCGATAAAGAAAAGAAAGTCATGACCAACTGTCTGTCCAAATACCATCGCGTTCTGGACGCCCTGGGGCTGGACTACTCTCTGCCGTGGGCGGTTAGAACCGGCGTTGTTCTGCCCGACACCGCTGGGGCGATTTACGGTCAAAACAATATGACGCAAAACATCAACGCCATTCCAGAACAACTGGGCGGCATGGACGTCAAATGGATTCGTTCCGAGACGGGCGAACTGTACTGCGATTTCCAGGTTCCCGACAAGGGGTTCTTTACTGTCAGCTCGCCCAAAGCGAAAGCGTTTACCGGGTTCGTCAACGGCAGAACGTTTGACCTGGGCGCCCTGTCCGGGTTCGGCAAAGTTACTCTCAAACCGGCGAAAACGCGACAGGACTGGATTACGTTCACGATGGTTGAGGCGAAGCCGAATCGATACCTCATCGCCGCCACCGCGCTGGTCGTCAATACAGACATGGATCTGGAAGACCTCGGCGACGGCCGCTGGACGTGCGGCAGCCGTTGGGGAAAAGGCCCGACGCTGTGCGAAGGCGTTCCCGCGTCCCTTATAATTGACAGCGTAAGCGACGCAGACTCGGTTACCGTCTACGCCCTCGACGGAACCGGAAACCGCGTCGAAAGCGTCCCCGTCCGCCGCAGCGGCGCTGGCGTTGTTATTGAACTTGACCCGAAATACAAAACCGTCTGGTACGAGATGGTTATTACCCCGAAGGATAAATAATATGTCACACGACTGTTTTCACCCCGAAAACGCCCTGATTCCCGTCTTTTTCGGACATGGATTCCCGTTCACGTCTGAAATGTGGATGGACGTTGTAACGCGCTTGTATGATTACGATCATATATTGAACCATTACGCGCTCATCTTCCCCAACTTTATCGGGTTTGGCGATATTTTCAGAGACGGCGAAGAATTGTCCGACGTCCCCGCCGGGTCTGTTACAACCATGACGGACATGGCGGATCAGATTATCCGGATTGCCGACGCGCTTTTCTCGTCCAAGTTCGTCTACTGCGGGCTGTCGATGGGCGGATACGTGGGCTGGGAGATCTGGAATCGATGTCCGGATCGTCTTTTGGGATTAATCGTTTCCGACACCAACGCCAAAGCGGACTCTCCGGAAGCCGCTGCCAAACGTCTGCAAACGGCGGATCGGGTCGAGAAGGAAGACTCGTGCGCGTTCCTGGCGGACGCGATGCTCGACAACCTGTTCGCGCCGGAATCGTTAAGTACGTGTCACGACGCGCTGGAGACGTATCGCAAGATGGTTTCCGGCAACAACCCGAAAGGCGTCGCCGCAGCGGCTCGCGGCATGGCTCAGCGTAAAGACTACTCCGCTCGACTGGGCGAAATCCAAACCCCCGCTTTGGTCATCGGCGGAAAAGACGACGTCCTTTCCTCGCCGGAATCGCTCGACGCCCTTGCCGCCGCCATGCCCAACGCCGTTCGCGCCACCGTCCCCGGCGGACACCTCGCCCCGCTGGAACATCCAGACGAATACGCCGCCGCCATCGCCGATTTTTTGAAAACACTTTAAGCGTTACACCTGATTTCAGTTTGTTCGCCTGACGGCGAAAGCGTAACTACGCTCCCGCTGGTCGCTTCGTTACCGCCTTTCATTTTTCGCAACTTTTATCATGCTTATTAGATCCATCGAATATTCCAACAGCGTTTCCGGACTTCACGTTACAAAAACGACGTTTGACAAACTGACGCTCCTTGTCGGCGCTTCCGGCATGGGAAAAACCATGATTTTGAAGAGTCTGTACAAGATGATTCAATGCATGGCAGACCACAAATTGCGCGGTCTGGACGCTTGGGGAGACAAGTTCTCCACCAACGCTCATTTTACCATGAAGTTTGACATCCGTCCGGACGTCGCGCCCAAGCGCTCGTTCCATTCCATCGGGGCGGGCGAGCCGGAAGAGGAGATTCAGCATTGCCGCTGGTCGTTCAAAACGAAGCCGGTCGGCTGGACGAATTCGCCTATTTCTCAGCTGTCCATTTCGGAAGAGACGCTTCACATCAACGGGGAGGAAATCTTCCGCCGCGCTGACGACGAAATTGTCATGGCGGGGTTCGGCAAGATGCCCAAGATTTCGCCTGACCGCAGCGCGCTGTCGATTTTCAAAAGCGAGCCGAATATCATTCACGTCAACGAGCAGCTCAAACAGGTGTTTATGTTTGAGGCGGAGCCGGACTTGAACAACTATCTGCCCGCCAGCTCGCTCGATTCGCTCAAGGAATACGTTTCCGCCAACTATACGTGGTTTGTCAACGACACGACGTTTAACATCCTGTCCAAACTGGCGATTCTGTATTATGTCTTCCCGGAAATCGTCGACCGGGTGAAAGAGCATTACACTCGCATTTTCCCGACCGTTCAGGACTTGCGGGCGGACATCATCGGCGACTTTATCATGCTGGAAATCCGGGAAGCCGACCGCTGGATTCCGCAAAACGAGATCTCTTACGGCATGCTTAAGACGCTGGCTCACATCGTCAATATCCAGATTCTGCCGCTGGAATCGGTGCTTCTCATTGACGAGTTGGAAAACTCGCTGGGCGTCAACTGCATCGACAGCGTCGTGGACGAAATCGTCTCCAGCCGCAAGGACATGCAGTTTATCGTTACCAGCCATCACCCGTATATCATCAACAACATCCCGCAGTCCTGCTGGAAGATCGTTAAGAGAGAAGACCACGTTGTAACAGCCCACAACGCAGAAGACTTCGACATCGGCGTCTCGAGCCAGGAATCCTTCTTCCAGCTCATGAACGCGCTGAACTACAAAGAGCAAGGTGGACAAGAGAATCCCTAAAGCGATGGCGAACCGGGGTGCGTAAGCCCCCGGAAAAGCCTCACGCGGAGACGCGGAGGTGCGGAGAATGTTCGCGAAGTTTTAAAGATAACTATGCGTTCTCTGCGTACTTTGCGGCTTAAAAATAATAGCAAGGTAAGAACAAGCGACCAACGGGAGCGATATTTGGCAAACGCGCGGTAGCGCGGATCGGGAGCGGCGCCTCGCCGCCGTCCGCCTTGAAAAAACTTTCGGTCGCCAGCAAGCTGGCTCCCTATTGTAGAAGTTTTTTCAAGGGAATAATATCGAGATTATTATTCGAAATGATATGAGGGGAAAACCTTTTTTGAAAAAAAGGTTCTTCCCCTCAAACTCCCCTTTCCAAAAAACTTTAGTAAGGGGAGAAATAGCAGCAAGAAGCAAAAATAACCAATCGGCGCGAATCCGTTCAATCTGTTAAATCCGTGTGCTAACGTACCCTCACACAGTTAATCTATGTCGAAAACGCCGGCGCCGCCGTGCTCGTGTCCGAAAATGAGCGTAAGAAGTTCGCTTCTCGCAGCTGGATTCTTCATGAACACGCCCTTTAACGCCGATGTGACACATTTCGATCCCGGCTTTTTGATCCCGCGCATTGTCATGCACGTATGCACCGCTTCGACAATCACGGCAACGCCTTTGACGTGAAGCTCTTCGACCATCAGCTTGGCGATGGATTCGGTCATGCGTTCCTGAATCTGCGGACGGCGAGCGATCGTTTCGACAACGCGCGCCATCTTGCTCAGACCGATCACTTTCCCGCCGGGAATGTATCCAATATGAACTTTCCCGAAAAACGGCATAAGATGATGTTCGCACATGCTGTTAAACGAAATGTCCTTTACCAGCACGACTTCGTTATACTCTTCCGTAAAGAATTTTTTCAGATGTATCGCCGGGTCTTGATCCAGCCCTGAAAAAATCTCTTCGTACATTCTGGCAACGCGCGCCGGCGTTTCCAGCAACCCTTCTCTGTCCGGGTTCTCGCCAATAGCAAGCAGGATTTCTCGAACGGCTTTTTCGATTCGTGGTTTATCAATCATGATTAGGCAGTAGGCAATAGGCAGTAGGCAGTAGTAGGAAAAGCTCCTGGGCGCTAGCTATTAGCTTTAAAGATTACGGTATAAACTTCTTATTTATAAAGCTAACGGCTAGCAGCTAACAGCTAGAAGCTCATAATTAAATCAAAGCGGTATTTTCCGGGTATCCGTACAGGATATTGAAGTTCTGCAACGCGGCGCCGGACGCGCCTTTAACGAGGTTGTCGATGCAGCTGAGCGTCATAACGCGGTTACGGACGACGCGAACGGTCATGTCGCAGAAGTTGGTATGCGCCACCGCTTTGACGCTGGGCAGCGTATCCATAACGCGAACGAACTGCTCGTTTTTATAGAAGTCTCGCAGACAGGCGATCAACTCTTTTTCGTCTGCCGTCTTGGCAGGAAGCGAGTACGTCGTTGTGAAAATGCCTCTGTCCATGGCAACCAGGTGCGGCGTGAAAATCACCGACGGCAGCGTCCCGGTCTTGCGGGCGATAACCTGTTCGATTTCCGGTCTGTGACGGTGCGTGCCGACGCCGTACGCCTGAAAGTTCTCGTTGACGGTGCAGTACATGTTCCCCGGCTTGAGCGATTTACCCGCTCCGCTGGTTCCGGATTTGGAGTCGATAATAATGTCTTCCGGCTTGATGTACCCGTTGAGCAGAAGCGGCGTCAGCGGGAGAATCGACGACGTCGGATAGCAGCCGGGATTGGCGACCAGATTCGCGCCGACGATCTTGTCTCGGAACAGTTCCGGCAGCCCGTAGGGCGTCTTGCCCAACCGATCCGGATCAGGGTGGGTTTCGCCGTACCATTCCGTAAACGTCTGAGCGTCGTCCAAGCGATAGTCGGCGGAGAGGTCGATAACCTTCATCCCTCTGTCCAGCAGCCCCGGCACACGGTCAGCAGACGCCTTATGCGGCAGACAGCAGAACACGCAGTCCGCGCGCGCCGCCAGTTCGTCGTCCGTGAGCGGTTCAAGATACAAGTCCAAAAGCCCGCGGACGGACGGATGGACGTCGGCAACGTGCGGACGGTCTTCGCTTCGCGTTGTCAAAGCGGTGATTTCCGCGTACGGATGGCGGGCAAACAGATGAATCAATTCGCTGGCGGTGTACCCCGTCGCGCCTAAAATTGCGACTCGCGTTTTAGTCATGGCTGAATCTTTCTCCGATAAAACCGGGTTGTTGTAAACAATATAGATGAATGAATTATAGCAGATTTCAGATAGAATTCAACCGGGCGCGGCGAGGCGTCTAGTACGTGTGCAGGTCAGCCCGTACACGGATTTAACGGATTAGACGGATTTTCGCCGATTGGTTACTATTGCTTCTTACTGATATACCTCCCCCTTACTAAAGTTTTTTGGAAAGGGGAGTTTGAGGGGAAGAACCTTTTTTTCAAAAAAGGTTTTCCCCTCTTAATTTAACTTGAAAAAACTTCTACAATAGGGAGCCAGCTTGCTGGCGACCGAAAGTTTTTTCAAGTTGGGTGGGCGAGACGCCGTTCTCAGGTGCGTTCTGAATTGGTGGACATTGCTTACAGGGGGCGGGTATTACCCGCTAAAAATAACTAACATATTGTTTTTCGCGGACAATGTCCGCTCCCCAGAAACCTCATCCTCCCGCCCGAGTATTAGAAATGTAATTTTAAGAAAAGAATCCTTTTTAACTCTTGCCGCCCTGCCTTGCCCTGTTTGCCCCCTTGACAAAAAGCAATAATCAATATAATTAAATATTGAAAATTCATTTCGCAAAGGGCGATTAGCTCAGTTGGTTAGAGCGCTACCCTTACAAGGTAGATGTCGCTGGTTCGAGTCCAGTTTCGCCCAATTTTTTATTTCTTGAACGTTTTGCCCTCCATAGCAAGACGTTTTTTTGTTTTGCAAAAACCCTTGAATTTCCGGGGGGTACGGAATCGTACAACCTCCCAAAACCCATAAACGGCGTTTTTTTTGAAAAAATCCCTAAAAAATACCATCACCTGAAAAATCTTCTTGACAACCCGTTTTCTTTTGTTATAATGTGATTCGTGAATTGTGCAACATTTTATATAAAAACGAAGTTTTTAGAGGTTGCCACAGAAAGAAAATTCGAATCCGGCTTTCAAAAGGAGTTTAAAATGAATGGCTTTAGCTTACCAGACTTGATTGGATTCAGTGTGTTTGGCGTTGTACTGCTCGTTGTCGCGTTCTTTTCGCGCAACACGCGTGTGATTATTCTTTCCAGCAAAACCATTAATCCCCGTGGTCCGCTTTTGGTTCGTCTTGAGGGTCGGCGTTCGGGGTTCATTTCATGGCTGATGAAACTCTGCAAGTTGCAAGCAACCCTCTCGTATTCCTTTTATAAAGACCGGATCGAGCTGGGTGCGGATTCTTTCTTTGGACAGGAAACGCATTTTATTTGGGTGAAAAACGTTTCAGCTATGGAAGTTTCTTACGCGTGTATGTTCAATTTACTCGTGGCTTCTATATTCTTTTTCGTTTTGGGTTTAATATCATACGGTGCGGTGGGGTCACTCCTTCTGTTTTTAGTTTTCCTGGCTTTGTCCATTTTTACTTTTGTCCGCTATACGCAGTCCAAACGTTACAAGATTCAGGTATGCTCACCAGGTTTCAGCTTCTGTATTGTGTTTCAAAAAAACTTCATTGAGGGGGAAGCTCTTTCCATGTCCGACTTGGAAGCGATCCGACAGGTTTTCAGATATTTGACGAATCCGGAGAACAGTGAAATAAATCTCGAAGAAGTGCATGCTTCCGTTGTTCGTCGACCTTCTGCCCAGTCGGCTCATCAGCCGTTCCAGCCAACTTCGTCAGTTTCACAAGATCAGTCGGCGCAACCATTTTCACCGGTTCCTCCTCGGAATGTTCCTCCCCGGAATGTTCCACCTCGGAATGTTCCGCCCCAGAATCCCTCGCAGTTTCAATAAAACAATCCAGGAAAGCTGATCCTGTTATCCGGTTGGAAAACCGAAAGAGATTTAAGAAACAGGAGCCATCGCCCATCGACGGACTCCTGTTTGACCCTAGAAAACAAAGCGTTTTCTGCATTTTGCAGCAAGTCCAGTTTCGCCCATTTTTTATTTCTTGAACGTTTTGCTTTCCATTGCAAGACGTTCTTTTGTTTTATATAAGATCTTTTATTATATTCGGTTATAAAAATTAGAATAGCTCTCAAAACGAGTTTAGCGCCCAGACGCTGACGTTGAGGCTGGCGGCGTAAATGAGCCAGAGGAGTTGTGGAAGAATCAGTTCCGCTCCGCGGCGGGTAAGTTTCCAAAGGCGATGGTACAGGTTGAGCGTCGAGACAAATATCGCCAGCATAAACGCCAGTCCGAGAAGCGGGCTATGGACGCCGAAAAACGCTGCTGTCCACGCAAGCTGAAGAGCGAGGTTTATCAAAAAGGCGATTGTCAGACCGCGTCGCGGCGCGCCTTCCGCCAGCCGCCATCCAAGCCACGTTCCAACCGGCAGGAGGATATACAGAACCGTCCAGACGACCGGGAAAACCCAGTTCGGCGGCGAAAGCGGTCCACGTTCGAGGTCTTCATACCACGGCTGAAGATTCCCATAGACAATCATTCCGCCCAGAGCGCTGGTCGCGAAGCTCAATACAATAAACGCCGTCAGGATTAAATAAGGATGCTTCTGGTTCATAATCGCAGAATTATAACCCTTCGGGCAAGAGAACGCGGCAAAAGAAGCACGAATAACGAGTCTGTTCCAGCAATAAAAAAACGGTTAACTCAAAGAGGATAAAAATACTTTGAGCTAACCGCTTTTCGCTAAATGAGTTATAAGTTTTTCGCCTTTTCTGAAACCGCTTACGCGAAGAAGTCGATCGCGTTTTTGAAAATCTTCAGACCGTCGCCGAGTTCCGGGTCGAAGCCGTCGGTTCCGACGCGGCGCGTCCATTGCGGGTTCTGAACGCCCTTGAGGTATCGTTCCGGGTGCGGCATCAAGCCGAAGACGCGACCGGTTTCGTCACAGCAGCCAGCGGCGTTTGCCTGAGCGCCGTTGGGGTTGTCCGGTTCCGGAAGAATAGCGTCGAGGTCGTTGATATCGTAATTGGGAGCGCTGGTCAAACGGGGCGCGTAGCGCAGAGCCAGCTGACCGTTGTCCGCTAGCCGTTTGAGCGTTTGAGCGTCTCGGGCGACGAACTTGCCTTCGGCGTGAGCCATAGGCATTTCAATATCGGTAATTCCCTTTGTGAACACGCACGGCGTTTTGGGGTCAACGACCATGCGAACCCAGCGATCCTGGAATCGGTGGCAGTTGTTCCACGTCAGCGTCGCCTGAAATCCGTTGTCGTCGATGGGGAGAATCAGCCCGGACTTGATAAGAATCTGGAATCCGTTGCAGATGCCCAGAATCAGTTTGCCGTCGTCGCGGAATTTATGCAAGGCGTCGGAAAGAGCGTTTTGCATTTTCGAGGCGAGAATTCGACCGGCGGCAATGTCGTCGCCAAAACTGAACCCGCCGGGGAAGCACAAAATCTGGAATTTATCGAACAGAGACGGGTTTTCCAGCAATCGGTTGACGTGAAGCTGTTCGACAGTTCCGCCAGCCTGTTCAAAAGCGAAGCCGGTTTCGATATTGCAGTTGGTTCCGGGCGCGCGAAGTATCAGGACGTTAATCATGGTTACTAAAGGGAATGGAGTAATTGGAATCGGGTTATTAATGGCTCATCCGGAAACCGCGAACCTATTTTGTGAAACAGCTTTTAGCTTCTAGCCTCTAGCTCCTAGCTTTTGATGTTAGCCTCTGGCTTTAAAAGCTAAGCGTAGAGTTTCAAATACACAAGCTAATAGCTAATGGCTAATAGCTAGAGGCTTCTCAGGTACGGACTTGCCAGATTGACCTTATTGATTGATTATACTCCATTCCTTTAGAGTTTCAAGCCCCCTGCCCTACTCGACCGGTCCGCCCCACAAACCGTGGAGATTGCAGTAGGCGTACGCGAACGGGGTTTTGCCGGAATCGCAGGCGTCCGGCGGGCAGGAAAACAGCGCTTCCGGGGCGTCGCCCGGCTTAAGATATTTTCTCTGAACCCGGTTATCGGAATGGACTTCGATCCATTCAATATAATGTTCCGGAATCATCGGGTGCGGAACTGAACCGATTTTTACTGTAACGACGTTCCCTTCCCGGCTAAAAACGGGCATGTGTTTTTCGTGAGACGCGTCGACTGTATTTGCAGCCAATTTCTCCATCGGAGATCCGCAGCAAACCAGTCTTCCTCCGCCTTCGCCGACCACTTCAACCATGTTGCCGCAAATGGGACAACGATACACTTCGAATAGTTTTGCCATGATTCAGACTCCTTTAAATAATGGGGAATGGAAAGTAATCAACAAGGACTGTTACACGTTAAATCCTTGAACTGTATTTTATCCCGTTTACCTATACAGGAGCGGGAGAAAAAACGCTCTAACAAACAGATTCCTGTCCATTACTAACTTTAATTTTTCTTTGATTATCCTCAAACTTTAGGTAAAAGTCAATAGTCTTTCTAAAATAATATTATATTTTTCAGGAAAAGCCCTGCGTATCTTTTGCAATCGTTATAATCGGCACAGATTTTGGCGAATTAGCGAAAATTTTCAGCCAAATAATCAAATCTTTTGAAAACATCGTGTATATTTTATGTAACTAAAACAATTTATTTCGTGCATGAGTCATAAATTGTTTAGATTATTCGGCAAATCTTAACTGCAAGGAATTGAAATTATGAACCGCCCCGTTACCCTATTTTCAGATTCGTATCAGGCGTCGCCTGACCGGTTTGAAACGGAACAACGGAGCTGTATCTCTGAAGAAAGCAGTTTTTATCAGGCAGGTCAGGAAGGCTTGCTCTTTACGAACGCTCTTCAGACGGATTTCAATCTTTGGGGAAAGTCGGAGGCCAAGCGG